>NZ_BSNM01000016.1:300000-600000 GCF_030159995.1 Litoribrevibacter albus
ACTGATCAAGGCACCAAACATCAAACACAGCGCCCAACTCCATTCAAAGGGAAACGCCCACTGCGCCAAACCCGCCGTCAGCAAAGTTGCCACGATCAACCCCGGAACAGCCAGCACTGCAATCTGAACAAACATGCGTCGGAATAAGTGCACTTCCATCGCGAAAGCGCTTTCAAAAATCAACGTCGGAAGAAACACAAAGAGAATCAAATGAGGACTAATATCCACCACAACATCCAAAGTTTCAGCGAACATTGGTGTGTAATTTTCAAAGATATCAGTGCGATGAATCAGCCCAAGCACCAAACCAATGACCAATAAAGCCACGGTATAAGGAATCTGAGTACCTTTCAGAAGATGCCTGACACTCGCGCCAATAAAGAGCGCAAGAATGACAAATACAAGGATGAGCAAACCGGTTTCATAATGCATATGACCGCCCCACGAAACGCTTACGGTATTGAGAGTCCTTTCTTAGGGAATCGTCTTACTATAGACCAGTAAGAAGACTCTGCGATGAATCCCAACGAATTCAGCAGAGTTTCATATAAACGGTTTAGAGTACCCAAGTGATGTGCACAGCATATTTAGACTTGTTTGACTAATGAGGAGGTTGAGTATGGAATGGGTTGAGAGAGGTCTTCTTAATAAGTTAATGACGATTTCATTTATTTTGAAGATAGAAAAATTCTGTGTATTTACGGATAAGTCATAAACTATGCGAAGATTTAAAAGCTTACCCGAGGATGATCAAGCCAAGCTTAGAGATCAATTTTTAGATATTGAGAAAGCCATAGCTGTTGAAGAAACACCAGTTTATACATACCTAGCAATATCTGTATTTGATCACTGGCTAACTAGAAGTGAGTTTTATGAGCACCTTGTTGATGTAAGTGACAAGGAGCAAGATATAAGAAATCAGGCATTGTATTCGTTTAGCAAAAAAGTAATTAGTGAAACCCAAGTTCTTAATTTTAAATGGGCCCGATCCAAGGGGAAGCAGATTGTTAAATTTCGTGACTTCACATCTCGAGAAGCTAAATTTGAGTATTTCTTACCTGCAGTTAGTGAATCCGATAAAAATTTCTTTCAATCCGTTTTACCCGATTTAGGAATCATATTTCTAGAAAACTATGAAGACACAAACATAATGTATCTCAAAGATATTTCCGTTAAGCCGAAAATAGAGAAATGGGCCTCCGAATCTGGTGTTTTTTGCCTAGAAAAATGGGCTTAATGATGCCATTGGTTTAAACGAATGAAGCAAAAAGATGGACAGTAATTTACAAAAGTATTTTCACGTATTGATATATGGGACACCTAAGGATTTAGATCTTCTCGCAGACGAAGACAGCAATTTTCCACATGGTGTAGATAGCGTTGTGGAAAGACACTGGATAATAAATGCAGTTGATGTGGGGACTCTAGAAAATATTGACTGGATGATAAAACGGAAAGTGCCTCTTAATTTTACAGATGAAGAAGGAGGGACTGTATTGCATTCTGCAATGGAAAGAAACTCAGATGAAAAATATGCAATTATGAAATTACTCTTAACAGCAGGAGCTAACCCCAATATTAAAGGGTTGCACGATTACACACCTGCTCACAAGGCTGCTGTATCAGATGATATATAAGCATTGAAAATATTAATTCGATATGGGGCTGATCTAACGATCAAAACCAATGTAGATAATTATGCCACGCCTCTGGAAGAAGCAATTGCAATGAACAAATACTGCCACAACAGCAAAGCTATTGCTTTTTTGAAGACCATGAATTCTCACCTTCTCTCTCAATAACAACCATGCAAAATAATTTAGTAACACCTTGAGTAACCTCGAAGGTATCAAAATCGGAGGGTAGTCCCCTTAGATAACTTTAGGTAAAAGCCCCCTGCCAATTAGAGTGTTTTAGAAAGCGCCTAAAATAGCCTTCTAGAACACTCCCGCTATTTTCAATACAATTCCAGAAAAATAATGACACGAAGTATTAAAATGGACTTTAGAACTAAGCTTATCTGGATTCTGCTTTCAATGGTGTTCATCACCCAACTGCAAGCTGATCAAAATTATCAAATCTCACCACCAGCTTCATGGATTGAGGTCAGTGACTATGATCTGAATAGCGCACAATCCCCTCAAAATGTAAGCGACACCCGCTATATCCTCTATGACAGACAAACCAACGCCTTGGACGGTATCTCTCGCTACTATCATTTAGCGCTACAAGTTCTGAATGAAACGTCTGTGGAAGAGAATGGGCAACACTTTTTCAACTTTGCCCCAAGTTACGAAAATCTGACTTTTCACCAATTTAATATCATTCGTGACGGGAAAAAAATTAATCAGTTAAACCCTGATCAGATCAAGATTCTACACAGAGAGACGGAAGCTGAAGGGTTAATGTATACCGGTGAACTAACGGCCTCTTTTATTTTGGAAGACCTGAGACCCGGCGATATTGTCGATTATAGCTATACCGTTACAGGTCAAAATCCGGCTCTTAAAAATAACTTCTACGAATACATTGATATACAGTGGGCAACACCGTTGGAATATCTTAGCTACGCGCTACTCTGGCCCAAAGACGAAGCCTTGTATATCAACAAAGCTAATACCGACATTGAACTTGCTGAATCAAACCAACAAGAGCACAAACGAATTACACTTCGTTTAGAGCATTCTGTCCCTCTTACCATAGACAGTCAGACCCCTTATAACTACAACCCTCGTGCCAGAGTTAGCCTATCCAATAACAATCAATGGTCCGATATTGTCGATTGGGCGCTACCACTTTACGCGTTAGAAAAAGATCCCATACTTCTAGACCCCATTATTAAAGAGATCAAAGAAAACCATACGTCGCTAAAAGAGCAAGTCTCAGCGGCGCTTCATTACGTTCAAGACAACATCCGCTACCTGGGTCTTGAGCTGGGCAATCACAGTTTGGTTCCGGCAAAGATTGCCTCTACGCTGGACAAGAGATACGGCGACTGTAAAGGAAAAACACTCCTGCTCTTGAACTTACTCGATCGACTTAATATTGAAAGCTATCCGGCAGTCGTCAACAACAATTACATTACTACATTCAATGAAGACGGTGTCCGTATTGGAGCGTTCAACCACGTACTGGTCACAGCCTTTGTTGATGGTAAACAATACTGGTTAGACCCAACCATCAATAATCAAGAGACCCACCTAGACCGCTTATATCAACCCGATTACGGGCAAGCCTTGGTGATAAAGCCGGGGCAGAAACAACTAGTCATGATGAACAGTGACAACTCGGCAACACTCAAACAAGTGAAAGAAGTCATTGATTTATCGCAAGGGGTCGAACATGACGGTTTCTACTCAATCAACAGCACGCTAATCGGATACGAAGCAGAATATTTTCGACGTGAAATAGAATCCAATACTCAGGAAGAAATATCAAAACAATACCTGAACTATTACAACTACTATTATCCCAACCTATCCATGAGCGAGCCGCTTAGCATTGCATATCAGGATGATGCTTATCAGGTCAGGGAATCCTACACGTTACCAACACCTTGGCAGCTCAATGAGAACCAGTACGAAGTGAGCTTCTATGCGAACACCATCTCTTCGTTTTTAAATACGCCAAAAACAACCTTACGGACCTCCCCGTATCGGTTAACCCATCCGGTAAAACTGGAACAAAGTATCGAAGTTAAATTGCATAAAGATATATGGGATTTATCCGACGAAACACTGGAAATAAACAACCCATATTTCTCATTCTCCAGAACAATAAAATACGATGACAACAGCAATACTCTGTTGCTTGATTACCGTTATGAAACCTTCAAAAACTCAGTGCCGCTCGCTGACTTTAAAGATTACATGGAAGATCTCAACCGAGCTTCTGACCTAACAGGGTATGGTCTCTATTGGAGAGAAAACACACCTGTAGTAGCTGAACCTGATTACATCCCCTATTTCTTTGCTGGTTTCTATGTACTTACCTTGGTATTGATCATTATTGCCATCGTGCTGCTGATCCGCGAGAAACCGCCTGCAGATGATAAGGCGATCTTTTACCCTGTCGACCCGACAAAGTTTTTAGTACTGTCCCTACTGACGCTCGGCATCTTTCCGCTCTACTGGATGTATAAAAACTGGCAGTACATCAAGGAACAGGAGCAAAGCGCGATCATGCCAAAGGCCAGAGCCATATTCTCCCTGATATGGTTTTATCCTCTAGCAAAACGCATATTACTTATTGGTAAAGAGAAGCTCACTTTCCGAGAAAAAGCTGTAATCATCGCTTTATTCATTCTTTATATTTTGGGATTCCTGCTCACCTATTCCAAAAGTATATTCATTCTGTTGGGGCTTGCAGTCGAAATACTCTGTACTTTGTATCTTGTACTTAAAATTAATCTTCATAACCCAGTACGATCCAACAGCTATGTTCACAACTCAAAGTGGCGGGTGAGACATGTAATTGCTGGTTTACCTTTGTCCTTCTTCTTGGTGTTTTACATTGCCTCAACCATTTCCTTTATTCCTAACTCACAAGTGGTTGATGGCAATCAGATTTGGGATAAAGACCTGAAATTTATGTACCGAGCTAAAATCCTGGAACCCGGTGAACGCCTAGGTCTGTTTTATTCATCCGATCTTATTTCTTATGAAAAAGACGGGAACGGTCTAACCGACAGGAAAGTATTTAGTTACTGGAAGACGGAAGATGGCAATATCGTCAAGGAATATGCATATTTCGACGATATTAAAGACGTGACCGTCGACACCCAAACATCCACATTAACGGATAGCAGTGTGACCGTGACTCGCGAAGATGGCTCCAACTTTGTACTGTATCTGTCGAAAGAGGGATTTGGTGACAGACGATTTATTCGGGAACTCAAACAAAACGTCTTCTGACAGCTTAGATTAGGTGTTTGAGAGCTAAATAACATAGCCCTCAAACACCTTAAACCTCACAACCCCATCTGCTTGGCGATCATTTCTTTCATTATCTCCGTCGTCCCGCCACCAATGGCTAGCAATCGGGCATCCCGAGACAAACGTTCCACTACCGTTTCTCTCATATAACCCATACCTCCGAAGATCTGTACCGCCTGGTAGGTCACTCGCTCCGCCACACCTGTAGCAAAGTTTTTCGCCATCGAGATTTCTTTGATAGGGTACTGTCCTGCCTGCATTTTTGCGGCGGCCCGGTAAGTGTATTCACGGGCAATATCGATCTCGGTCGCCATATCCACCAGCTTGTGGCGAGTCACTTGAAATTTACCAATTGGGCGGCCAAAGGCTTCACGTTCTTTGACGTAAGCAAGCGATTCTTCGAGCGCTATTTGTGCCGTCATGTAACCCATAATGGTCAACATCAAACGTTCTTTAAGGAAGTTGTTCATAATGCAGATGAATCCGGCATTTTCCTGGCCGATCAAGTTATCCACAGGCACCAGACAATCTTCAAAAAACAGTTCGGCGGTATCACTGGCTCGCCAACCGGTTTTCTTTAAGCTCTTGCCCACGGTAAAGCCCGGTGTGCCTTTTTCTATCAGCAACAAGCTAATGCCTTGATAGCCCTCTCCCCCGGTACGAACGGCAACCGTGTAGTAGTCTGCTCGAACCCCGCTGGTGATGAAGGTTTTACTGCCGTTGACTCGGTAGAAGTCACCTTCCCGTACCGCACGGGTTTTGAGGTTCGCTACGTCTGAGCCACCACCGGGTTCGGTAATCGCCAAGGCTGCGATCTTTTCACCCGACAACACCTCGGGAACGACTCGTTGCTTTAGCGCCTCCGGTGCCCAATTCACAATGGGCGGCAAGGCAATATCCAACGACCCTAATCCGGCCACCAAACCACCCGAGGTACTTCTCATGATCTCTTCAGAAAAAGCGACCTTCATGAACAGATCACCTTCCCCACTGCCCCCTAAGGATTCGGGATAGCCAATGCCTAAAAAACCGGCCTCACCAGCCAAGGGATACAGTTCTCTGGGGAAGCTTTCTTGCTCTTCCCATTCCGCAATAAAGGGGGAGATGTGCTTGGCAATGAACTTCTGAGCACTGTCTCGCAGCATCTGATGGTCATCGTTGAAGTATTGTTGCAGAGAATCCTTATCCACCGTCATAACCCTTTACCTTCTAATCTCTCGTTTTCTGTTCAGGCTGACCTTTAGGCAGCCAAAGCCAGTACAAATTACAACCACCTTACTTGTTTTTCACCACAAAACCAAGCAAGCGCTTGATTGATAGAGATTAGCCTCTGAACACCATTTCAGCACTGATCAAACCGGACGATTTAGTGGCGCAGATGAAGAAATCAAGCCACCAGGACAAATAGGTTAAATGTCAGTCTTCCCCCTGAACGGCTGTCAGCCAATCGATAATATTCTGCTAGAGTTATTCTGATGGGGAGTCTGCATCATAGACAAATCCCGATGACATTCATGAACCGATAATCCATTGAAAAGTAGTAGAGTCAGATAGAGATCAGCACCTGTCTTCCTCTGATTCTTACAACGCACAACCAGAGGGTGTCTCTATGTTTGGTAATCGATTAAAGCAAGAATACGAAGCGCTGAAGCAAGAGTTACAGTCTCTCAAACAAATCCACGAAAACTTAAACCAGGAAATGCTGGCAGTGGATTTAGACGCCTCCGGGAAAATAACCAGCATCAACGACAAATTTACCGAGGAAACCGGACTCACTGCATCCTACCTTATGGGAAAACACCTCCGGGAGTTGGTCCCAAGAGACTTACAAAACACCGATCACTTCAGACGAATGACCCAGGCACTTGATCATCAAACATTGTGGATTGGCGCCTGGCAAATCGAAAATCAACAAGGCAAACCCTTTTGGCTACGAGCGGTTCTGACGCCAGTTAAGGATGTAGAAAACCGTCTGTTGTACTTTATGCTCTATGCAAACAATCTGACCCGGACCATCGAAACATCCCAAGAACATGAGCATTTGATTAAGGCAATGCTACGTTCCACTGCAATGATCGAGTTTGATTTAGACGGAAAAATTCTTACGGCCAATGAAAACTTTCTCAACGCAATGGGCTATCGATTAGAAGAAATCCAGGGCAAACACCATAAACTCTTTTGTCCCCCTGATGTTCATGAATCCACCGAATACCAAACCTTCTGGTCCAAACTGTGCGACGGGCACTTTATCGCAGATCGATTTAAACGCGTCGACAGCCGAGGCAATGAAGTCTGGCTTGAAGCCTCTTATAACCCACTGATGAATGCTCAGGGCAAGTTCTATAAAGTGGTCAAGTTCGCGACCTTAATCACCGATCAGGTCAATCAGGAAAGAGAGGTGGCCAACGCCGCCAGTATTGCCTTTGAAACATCCAAGGAAACCGATGCCAGCACCCAACGCGGTATTCAGGTCATGAAAGAAACCGCCGGAGTTATCCATCAACTGGCCGATCAGATGTCCCTCGCGGCGTCCAGCATCAGTGATCTGGATAAGCAATCGCAAACGATTGGGACCATTATTCAAAGCATCAGCAGCATTGCCGAACAAACGAACCTATTGGCGCTAAACGCTGCCATTGAGGCCGCTCGCGCGGGTGAGCAAGGCCGAGGGTTTGCCGTGGTCGCCGATGAAGTAAGGCAACTTGCCTCACGAACCTCAGAAGCCACTGAAGAAATCATCAATGTAGTGAAGCAGAATCAATCCCTGACCGCTAATTCAGTTGCGGTCATTGAAGGCAGTCAGGAACATGCGAATCAAGTTCAAAGCCTGGTATCACAAGCCAGTACAGTCATTAATGAAATCAAAGACGGAGCCCAGAAAGTGGTGGATGCGGTATCGCAGTTTGCCAATCGGCTGTCGCATTAAATGGATGGCCGTTGTAGATCTGTAAATCTCTACTTGTCGATCTTCCCTGGGATTCGCAGGGGCGATGCCTGTAGGGATAAAACAGGACATTTTGCTGACTTAGCGGTACTCTATGCACTGATGATTCACCCTTTCTCATCAAATACGGCAAAACAGCCACCGATATAAACGTCGAGGACAACATGAGCAAACCTCTGTTAGCACTCTATTTGTTGATCTGTACCGCCACAAGCCTAGCAGCGTCAGCGACACCGGAAGCACAACAAGCCAAAGTACAGCAATGTGAAACCTGCCATTCGGAAGAACATAACGCAAATGCAGTAGCCGCCTCGGTCGCCCCTGTATTGAACGGCATGTCAGACTGGTACATTGAACAACAGCTGACCAACTTCCAAATGGGTTATCGAACCAATCAAGGGCCTGACGCAACAGCCATTCAGCAAGCGCACAACCAGGATGCCATCAATGGCGAAGCCATTTCTCTAATCGCCGATTACTACGATGAACTGGAACACAGATTCAGTGACACCACCTTGGCTGAAGGCACGTCAGATCTTGCCAATGGCGAAGCCCTGTTTGAAGACCAATGCGCCGCTTGTCATACCAGTGCGTTTGGCCGTTTCCTTAGTGATGGCCCTGAAATCACATCACTGGAAGCACCCTATATTCTGGAACAACTGAAAGCACTACAAGCTGAACAGCGTAAATTTCAGGAAGAAACCAAGCACCATAGAAAGATGGTGAAGCGTTTGAAAGAGATGTCCACCCAAGACCTGATCGACATCGTGGGATACATCAGCAAAAATGCACAAAGCCTGTAAGGCACAGAGTGAGTAAGGTACAGAGTGAGTAAGGTACAGAGTGAGTAGTTCGGAATGAAAGGTCTGTTGTGTGCCCTGCTACTGCTGACCTCCGGCCTCAGCTTCGCAGAGGTTTCCGCACAGCGCTTGGTAGACGCTGCGTTTGAGAGAACCACACATGATGTTCGCTACGATGGGCGCTATCTGTCTATTCCCTACCCTGGCGGAGATGTCCCGGAAAACATCGGTGTTTGTACCGATGTTGTGATTCGATCTTACCGAGCGCTCGGTATCGATCTCCAGCAACAGGTTCATGAAGACATGCGCCGCCATTTTCAGGAATATCCCTCAAAACGTATCTGGGGGCTGACCAAACCTGATAGCAACATAGACCACCGGCGCGTGCCGAATCTCCAACGTTTTTTCACCAGACATGGAACACAACTAAAGATTTCTGATAATCCAAACGATTACCAAGCTGGTGACCTCGTCACCTGGATGTTGCCTGGCAATCTGCCACACATAGGCATTGTTACGGACCAAACATCCGTCTCTGGTGCTCCGATCATCGTCCACAACATTGGCTGGGGCCCGAAGGCCGAAGACATGCTGTTCGACTATACCATTACCGGTCATTATCGGTATTTGCCTGAGTGAGTGGCTGAGCAGCACCAATTCATACATGGCAGCATGAGATGTATCTAGCCTTACCTCAACAAACCACCCAATAAGCCAACCTGCTCAACCAGTCGTTCGACCACTCGGGATTGATCAGCGCCTTGCGCGCGCTGGTCGAGGGCATCCACCATCGCATCCATTAGAAAGTGGACGGCAACCTGACTCAGTTGTGTCAGGCTTTGGCGGCTAACACTGGGGTAGGAAACACGAAGTTCGGAGGCCAATTCACCGGACATTCCCTGAAGCTCTTGTCGAATAGCATTGCGTATTTCCAGATGTTCACTGGTGCGGCATTGCTGAATAAAGGTAAACAGCGCGGTATTCGCATCTAAAGTATCAACATAGGTGGTCAGCAGCGCGCTTAGGGTTAATGTCTCTTTTGTTGCAAGCAGTTCACTGCGCACGCGTCTCAGCAGCACAGAAAACTCATCGATCAGATTAAGCCCCAATTCTTCCATGTCCTGAAAGTGTCGATAAAACGAAGTAGGTACAACACCTGCGTTCTTGGCGACTTCACGCAATGAAATATTTGAGAAATGCTGCCCTTGCTCGATCAAACCCAGGGCGGAATCCATCAGTGACTTTCTGGTCTGGCGTTTTCGTTCTTCTCTGCTCATGCAACATCTCTTTTCATGACACGTCTTCGATCTACGTTCTAATTCAAGAACCTTCTCTAGGTTTTCACATTATTTGTGCATGAGTGTACACCAAGATAATCAAAAAATTCGAGTGATTTTTGCGTACCTTACTCAATCTTCTCAAGAAAACCAAAATCACCTTGCGATCACATCTATATATAAAGCAGAACACAGCTATTCAATAGCGACAACTCTTTGATTTAGCGCGCCAACATCAGTGTACAAGTGTTGACTGAAAACACACGCCCCCATAAGTTAGTGAACAGATGTACACAAAGGAGTACAACATTATGTCTACAAATTTTAAATCAAATGAGTCACGTCTAATGCCAATGATCGGTATGGCATGGACCTACACATGGCTGTACAAGCTGGGTGAATATTTTTGGCAACACTCCGGCCAGCTACAAGATTACGTAAACTTTGTTCTTTGCGAAGCTGACCCACGCTGGGATCAACAACGCATGGCTGCACAGATCATTAAGAAAGAGCATCCAACCGCTGACTCCACTACCTTGTGGTTAAAGCCGCCCGCGAAGTGGCAAGGGTTTAAACCGGGCCAGTATGTGAAGTTCGAATGTGACATCAATGGTAGCCGGGTTCAACGTTGCTATTCATTGTCCAACAGCCCGGCAGACTTTAAACAAACCGGCCTGATCAGCATTACCGTTAAGGCGATCCCGAGTGGCAAGGTTTCTAATCATGTAAAAGATCATTTGGCCGAATCCGAGCTGGTGTACCTTTCACACGCTCAAGGTGAATTCAGTTACCAAGTGGCTTCTGCTCAAAAAGATAGTACGTCGGAACAACCTAACGATCTAGCCAGCCATTACCTGTTCTTGGCCGGTGGCAGCGGTATTACGCCAATCAAGTCAATGATTGAGCAGTTGATTGAAGATCGTACTTTCAATCATCCAAAGATCACGCTGGTCTATACCGCTCAAACGGAAGCAGATGCGATCTATTTAGAGCGATTAACGTCTTTGGCGAAATCACAGGCCGACTTCGATCTACATTTTCATGCTAGCCAAGAACACGGCTTCTTAACGGCCAAGCAGCTAAGCCAGTGGATAGAAGCACCAGAAACCACAAGTGCATTTATCTGTGGCCCAAGCGAGTTCATGGACAGCATGAGTAATGGCCTTAAAAAGCACGGGCTTTCGAACGAGCAGATTCAAATCGAACGTTTTGGCGCGGCCAAACCCGCCATCAAAAGCACCAAGGGGAAACTCACCACCTACTTTGAGCCTACCGACCAAACACTGATTAACAAGGGTGAACAGTCGTTACTGGAAATGGCGGAAGAGGCTGGATTAAACCCGAAATACGGTTGTCGGGCTGGTATCTGCCATGAATGCAAATGTAAGCGCCCGGCAGGCGAATTGATCGACGCTCAAACCGGCGAAGCCATTCCACACGATCAGGCACATATTCAACCGTGCGTCACCTATGCAGCCAGTGACTTGGTCATTAATGAGTGGAACTAATGGAGCAGGCAGAAGCAAAGACGCTTCTATCTTGCTTCAAGCATCTTCAAAGACAAAAGAAGATATGAGGAACAGAACAATGAACAGCATATTAAAAAATACAGAATTAGCGACAACCACCAGTTTCAACCACTGGATGACCGACAAGCAGCTGGAAGCCTTTGGTAAAGAGCTGACCGCACTGCGAGAAGAAACCTTGAAGGAAGTGGGTCAGGAAGACGCTGATTACATTCGCAGCATCATTCGCAAACAACGCGTCTGTGAGATTTCAGGCCGCGCCCTCATTCATTTCAGTATGAATCCAATTACCTGGTTGGCGGGCGTTGGCCTTCTTTCTGTCTCCAAAATCATGGAGAACATGGAGATCGGCCACAATGTTATGCACGGTCAATATGACTGGATGAACGACCCGAAACTGAATTCCCAGACTTATGAGTGGGATACCGTATGTGACTCAGAATCCTGGCGCAAAACTCACAACTATGAGCATCACACCTACACCAATATTCTGGGGAAAGACCGGGATTACGGCTATGCCGTGCTTCGCTTGAGCGACGATACACCGTGGAAACCGAGACACCTGTTTCAGTTCATCAATTACGGTTTGTTAAGTGTCTTTTTCCAATGGGGCGTGGGCCTGCATGAGCTGGAATCCGAGCGCATTCGCCGAGGGGAAATTAAGATCAAAGACAAAGTGCCGTTCCTGAAACGCATCGGTAAAAAAGCCTCCCGTCAGGTTCTGAAAGATTACATAATCTTTCCCGCATTAGCCGGGCCATTTGCACTCAAAGTATTAGCGGGTAATGCCATGGCAAACTTGGGCCGTAACCTGTGGGCTTCCACCATTATTTTCTGCGGGCACTTCACTCAGGATGCTCATACCTTTACGCAGGAAGAATGCGAAAACGAATCACAAGGTGCCTGGTATCTTCGCCAGATGCTGGGTTCGAGTAACTTTACCGGCGGTCGTTGGTTGCACATCATGAGTGGTCATTTGAGCTATCAAATTGAACATCACCTATTTCCGGACATACCAGCGCACAGATATCCAAAGATGTCGCTTAAAGTCAAAGAGATCTGTGATAAGTATGGGGTACCCTACAACACGAACAGCTTTGGTAAGCAGTATCTGAGCGTTTTAAAACGAGTCCTGCAATATTCGTTGCCAGACAAAAAACGACCGCTGGATAAGAACGACAACTCAGCGGGTCCGTTATTGCCAAGCTAATACCGACATTTGCTCAACAGAAAGCAATGCACAGAAAAAGCAATGCACAGAAAAAGCAATGCACAGAACATAACACTGGGAGGCTCCCCATGAATAAGCTTATAAACCGGATTGAAATCGCCAAAGACTTTGCTCAAACCATGATTGAGCAGACCATTACCAGTGTCCAGGGCGTCCATAACACCATTGCCAACACCAGTTATGAGCTGATCAAACTGACGCCGGCAAATCCCATTTTGATGTCGGATTTAAAACAACGCCACGACGAAGTATCTGGTCAGGTTTACGAAACCATTCGAGCTGTGAATCAACAAGTGGGCGGACTGGCCTCGGAATTGTTCGGCTCTCTGGAAGACAGCAAGGCCGCAGACCAAGCAATGAACCAAGCGACCCCGACAACAAAGGATTAATTCATGGCGAACGTTTCCTCACCCTTAGTTTCTGAGCCGTTAGCGGCTGAACTTCTGGAACTCCATATTCAGCACGAACTCAAAGCGCTGACGCCAGAGGGTTTGTTATGCTGGCTCAAGGACGAGACAGCACCAATTTTGGAATCACTGTCCACCCTGCCTCTGAATCAACTGCTGAATGAAGAACAGCTGAACCAAATCATTCATGATCAAGTGGTCTCTCACCCGATTCCAGGTGCCATTGCCGAGATCGCAGGTGATGCGGCGACCTTTTTGTTCAAGTCAGATTCTCATCTGGACAGCCGCCTCAAAGACATCATGACAGCGAAGCAATTCCAGGGGTTTGTATCTAAGCTGATGGAGCTGGAAAGCCAACGTCACGAATTGATCCATCAAGTAATAGATCTGCCGGTGTACCGTTCCCTGATATCGAACGTGGTCTACAAAGCCATCACCCGGTACCTCTATGAAGACAACATGCTGAGCAAACACGTTCCCGGCGTATCATCAATGCTGAAGATGAGCCGCAACGTGATGAACAAGACCGTGCCTAAGATCAGTGGCGCAATGGAAGACAGCGTTAAGAAGTACATCAGCAACAACCTGAGCCTATTCCAGCAAGAAAGTAAAACCTACCTGATCGAGTCACTCAGTGGTGAAGACCTGGAGTCTTCGATCATGGATTTCTGGGACGACATCGAAAACAAAACCCTGCGCGAACTTCAGCAAGGCATGGACAGCCTGGATCTGTCCGAGTTTGTGGTGCTGGGTTATGAGTTCTGGTTGGAATTCCGTGAATCAGAGTATTTTGCGCACTGTTACCAATCGGTGGTGCACTTCCTCTATCAACGTTATGGCGATGAACCGTTAGCCACGCTGTTTGAAGATCTGGAAATTACCGAGGCCACGGTTATCGAACGCGTACAACAGCTTGCCCCTCAAGTCTTAACGTCATTGCGAAGCAACGGCTTGCTTGAGGCGTTACTACGTCGTCGTTTGTCAGCATTTTATGAGTCAGACGCCGTTCAACAAACCCTGGCAGAACCTATGTTCGCCGACTGATCCTCCCCAAGGCATATCTTGTGATATGCCTTTCTTTGCTCTCATCGATAGACCGATTAACCAAGTAAAATGGTCTATTATTAATCCAACTTACCGAGTAAATCAGGAGCCAGATTCCCCCGCTCCCGAGTGCGTAATTGGATGAGCGTTGTGAAGAACATCTCACATATTCAAACCCTCGTTGGCTTATGGCTGTTAATGATCGTTAGCATAATCCAGCCCTGTTATAGCCAATCTCTTTCCATCCCTTCACCTCAAAGCAAGCGTCTTCAACTGGTCACGCTTGAATATCCACCCTATGAGTACTCTGAAGATAACCAAGTGAAAGGTGTTGCCGTCAATCTTGTTTCGGATGTCTTCAAAACGATGGGGCACGATATCTCGATAGAAATACTTCCGTGGGCAAGAGCCATCAATAGCATCAAGCTCGGTCAAGCCGATGCCATCTTTACCGCCTTCCACACCAAAGAAAGAGCCGCCTTTGCGGACTATTCAAAGGAGGTGCTGATTCACCAGGAAATCTCATTATTTGCTCTGGAGAAAAGCCCGTTAACCTTTCACGGAGACTTAACCACCATCGGCCAATATCAAATTGGAGTGATCCGAAAAATGAGCTACGGCAAGAAGTTTGATCAGGCCGTTATCGACAACATCATCCAATACACTCAAAGCACCTCGTCCTTGGAACAAAACATCGAAAAGCTACTTTCCGGGCGTATCGATTTCGTTGTCTCTAATAAACTGGGCGCATTGGATACCTTGAACAAGATGAACAAACGAGCACTTATCCGGGTCTTATCTCCACCACTGGAAAGTACCCCCAGCTACATTGCGTTTTCCAAACAACGAAACCTCACACACATTCGGGACGCCTTTGACAGACACCTCAAACAGTTGAAACAAACAGGCCGTTATCAGGAAATCATTGACGAATATTTTCAGTAACAACAAAACCGACGCTGGTTAATTCTCTATACTAAAATCAGAACATTAAAAACAACGTGGTAACCAGTTACAAAGGCCAGTATTGGCTACAGCTCGGGTTCTGTATCCAGCTTAAATTGTAAGAGTTGAACGACATGAAGAAAGGAACCGTACGGAAAATCCTCAGCGCATTACAGTCGACGTCAGGAAAGGACTTTCTGAATCGTCTCACACTACAGCTAGATCAAGCGATTGATGCTGACTACACCTTTATTTCTCGCATTAATATCGAAAACCACAGCTCAACCACCTTATCGTTGGTCAGTCATGGCAAGATCGCAGACAACTTCACCTACTCTCTGGAACATACACCCTGTGCAGACGTCAGCGACGACAGCCTCTGTGTCTATCCCGAAAATATCTGCGCCCATTATCC
Organism: Litoribrevibacter albus; assembly: GCF_030159995.1. Lineage (NCBI taxonomy): Bacteria > Pseudomonadati > Pseudomonadota > Gammaproteobacteria > Oceanospirillales > Oceanospirillaceae > Litoribrevibacter > Litoribrevibacter albus. The sequence continues at coordinate 315,524 of NZ_BSNM01000016.1, forward strand.
CAAAGATCAGCTATTGGTTGATATGAAGGTTGAGGGTTACATAGGCACCCCACTCCATGACTCACAAGGCAATGTGATGGGTATTGTCGTCGCCCTTTATGAAACAAAGATTGAAGACCCTGAGCTGGTCACCTCCCTGTTTGAATTATTTACCGGACGTATTTCTGCGGAAATAGAACGAATGGAACACCAGGATGCGCTGACAAAGCTCAATAGCGAACTGGAACAGAAAGTATCCGAAAGAACCCTAAAACTGCAGGAAACCTTAGATCAACTCAAAGCCTCCCAGAACCAACTGATCGAAAACGAAAAATTGGCCGCGTTGGGTCGATTGGTGGCGGGCGTAGCCCATGAGGTCAATACCCCTTTAGGGGTTTCCCTACTAGCCAACTCAACCATCGAAAGCTGCTACCACGAAATCAAAGATGCGTTCAGTTCCGGCGCGCTCAGTAAACATGTTCTAGAGACAAACCTTGAAACCATCAACGAGGCTCAGGAAACCATTGGACTGAACCTGTCCAGAGCCACCGAACTCATTACCAACTTCAAACAACTGGCCTCTGATTTTCATATTGATGAGCTGGAAACCATCAACCTTTCTGAGTGGATAGACGCATTACTAAGCAGTCTGCAGCTACTCATCAATACCTCCGACATTGAACTGATCAAACACTACCCGGAAACCAACATCGAGCTGATCACCTACCCATTCAGACTCGCTCAAGTGATCACCAATATTATTTCAAACTCGGTCAACCACGCATTTGATCAAGACGCCACCCATCATAAATTCATCGCCATTGATGTTCACACCAACGACGAGGAATGCATCATTTCGCTTCAGGACAACGGTCAGGGCATGGATCAAGACGTCACCTCACACATCTACGATCCGTTTTTCACCACCAAACGAGGCGTCGGCGGTATGGGGCTGGGCATGAGTATTGTGAAGAATCTGGTCAGCGACTCACTGAAAGGGTCGATTGATATCGACAGCAAACCGGGCGAAGGCACAAGAGTAAATATTCACTTACCCAAGAAAGCAGCGGCCTAGTAATCCATTTACTTTCAACCCTTACTTCCAGCCCTTACTTCCAGCCCTTACTTCCAGCCCTTACTTTTAACCCTAACTTTCAGCCTTAACCTGGGCCTTGATGATGGCCTGAACATCGCTCAGGGTCTTACGATATTGAGCCTCATCATTGAGTTTCACCAAGGCCGTTAATGTGGTTTCGGCACGAGCATAGTCTTTGGCCATTATCCAAGTATCGGCCAGCGTTTTTAAATGCGATTCCGAACCGGCAATGCGTTGTTCATTCAGCGACATTTCCAGAAGAGTGCCGGCCTGATAATAATTCCCCTGCTGAATCATCAAGGTGATCATCCACATCAAATCCTGCTCAGCAGTCAGAAACCCAGCCACATAAGCAGAATGCAACGCACTCAAGGCTTTGCGCTCATTCTGATCCTTCGACCCAGGTTGATCACCTTGTTGATGTAAAAGTGCCAGTTGTCGCCAATACAGCGTGCTCGGGTACTCACGGACCAAAATCTTGGACACATCAACGGCCTGACGTCGTAAGCTTTCTTTTACCGTCTTACTGATGTGTTTTGAGTGGGCCTGTGAGTGTGCTTGCTTGGCTTGTTCGTTCTGACTCTGTGGCTCGTACTGCTTGGCAGGTTCATATTGATTTAACAGCCCGGTAAGTTTCATACGATACCAGCTTTCCGGAATGGGATTCTGACTTGCACCAATCGCGTTATCCACATAGCGGACGGTGTCCGGCCATGTTTCCAGACGGTAGTAAGATTGCGCTACATACACATAATCCTGAGCCGACACTTTGGTTTCAAACTCACCGCCATTGATCGCCTCAATCCAGGGCACATAGAAATCCACCGAGGTCTGCCATTTGCCCAATTGCATAGCTAACTGGGCCAACGTCCGCTGAATTTGCAGTTGTTGCGGAACGGCATAAACCTCCAATAACCAGGCGTTATGAAACGCATCAAAGGCACCTTGGTAGTCTTTCTTTTCAAGCGCCAGGGTTGCGGCAAACTGATGGGCCAAGGCTTGTTCGTAGTTGGTTAAATCGCGTTCCAACAACGTTTGAATTAGTTGCTCCGCATGAGAAATATCGATCGCCGGTGTGGAATTCTCTTCCGTTGCTTCCGGGTTTAAGGCCGTTTGAATATCCAACACCAAAGGCAAGACCGTTTTACGGATTTGTGGTGCCGAGTTGCCTGAAGAAGATGACATCGCCAACGGTGACATCAGCAGTGCACAGATCAGCAGTGCCACCATGACCGTGACTCTGACTGAATCCTGGCGCTCATGCATGCCTTGAGAATCAAGGACAGCGCTTTGACATTGGCTCATAGACCACTTAACCATGTTATTTCTCAAGACTAAATTCATAGCGGTAACGGTTTTTGAACGGTACAGCGACGCCATTTTGAATCAACGGTTCATAACGAGACCGAAAGATCGCTTTTCTTGCCTCACGTTCAAACATGCCTTCGGGTTTAGACTCAATCACCTCGACAGAATCCCGTGCAACACGTCCTTCCTCATTCACCAGAAACTCCAGCACCACATAGCCTTCCAATCCTCGTTGTAAGGCTCTTCTAGGATATTGTGGTGTCGACTGATAGGTGGCATCGCGCTGCATCACCATATCGCCCCGAACCACCATTTCCGACGGAGCGGAAGACGGTGCAGAAATGGTCGGTAACGACGGCGTCGCAAGTGATAATTCAAACTGGCCGTCCAGAGTCAGTTGCGGCACATCCAAGGTAGGCATTTCAATCTTCGGGGCCTGTGCTGCCACCGCTTGGGCAGTTTGGGCTTGCGCTACAGGAGGTGGCGGAGGCGGGACAGAACGATCCCTGAGCTGCACATCAGAATCAAAGCGCATCCTTAACATATCCAATCCGACACTGGCGGTGTCCGCCGTTTGATAACGCGCTTGGGGGTTCGCCAATTGCGCCATAAACAAGAACAGCCCGACCACCACGAACAGTGCCGTTAAGCCACACAGCATCAAACGCACCTTAGTGAGCTCCCTGAACGGCATTTTTTGTGGCAACAGCCAATTGTTCAATCCCCGCCAGTTTCACCTGATCCATCACACGAATTAACACACCGGTTTTGGTGTCTTCATCCGCCTGCAACAACACGGCAATGTCGGGTTGTTCGACTTTCATTCGCTCCAATTTAGGACGAATCATGCGAATGTCAGTTTGCTTGCCTTCCAGCCACACCAATCCATCCGCCGTCACAGCCAAACGCACCCCTGAGCTGTCTTGCTGCTGAGCCGTAGAGGATGCAGGTCGGTTGATGTCGACACCAGACTCTTTCACAAACGTGGTCGAAACAATGAAGAAGATCAGCATAATAAACACGATGTCCAACATTGGGGTCATATCAATGTTGGAATCGTCTTGCTCGTTCGTTAAGTTAATTCGGCTACGCATTAAATCTACTCATTTACCGTCATTCACATGGGCCAAAGACGCCAGTTGTAATCGACTCCAATGATGAAGCCAGGTGTACATCAACAAGCCTGAAACAGCCAACACCATACCCGCCATCGTCGGAATCGTCGCTTTAGCAACCCCGGCTGACATCAATCGGGGATTTCCCGTGCCATGAAATGCCAGCACATCAAATACCTGAATCATCCCTGTCACCGTCCCCAATAGCCCGATCATCGGACATAAGGCCACCAGCGTTTTAATGAGCGCAAAGGATTTCTGTAATTCCCGCTGCAAGCCAGAGACTTCATTGACCAGCTCACCGTCCCCTCGCCCGGTACGTGTTTTGTGATCCAGCGCCTTCATGCATTGCCGTTTGAGCGCAGGAAACTGAACCCATCGGAACCAGGTTCGTTCCAACAACAATGTCCACATCACAAACGCCGTCCAGGCCAACCAGAACAGAACCCAACCTCCCGTCAGGAAGAATTGAGTCAGCGCCTGAAGCCATAGGCTCGGGTCAAGCCACATTACGCCACCTCACGGTTCGCAGCGTCTTCGTTCTTGATAACCGGCGAGCGTTTCGCTTCCATGTACTCAGCCAAGGAAGAAAACGCCACCTGTTGAAGTAACTGAATCAATCGACGAACCCGGTCTGCCACCAGGCTATGACAGAACAACAACGGGATCGCCACACACAAGCCCAACACCGTAGTGATCAGAGCCTGGGAAATGCCACCCGCCATCAATTTCGGGTCACTGGTGCCGAACACAGTAATGCTCTGGAACGTGCCGATCATGCCGGTAACGGTTCCCAACAAGCCCAACAACGGCGCCACCGCAGCCAACAGCTTCAGGGCAGACATGCCACGTTCCAATCGTGGGACTTCTTTCAACAGCGCTTCATCGAGCCGAACTTCAATGCTACTGGCGTCCTGAGCATCACTCTTGGCTTCTTGAACCGCCGACAACACACGACCTAACGGATTCGCCAAAGACACGTTTTCAATACGCTTGGCCTGGCTCTTGATCCGCCACTCAGCGATTAACACCGCAAACAAACGCCATACCGCCACCAGCAAACCTAATGCTCCCAGCACTATGATGATGAAACCAATCGGTCCACCTTGTTCCAGACGTTCTTTCAACGTCGGAGTACGCCCGATCAACTCGAACAAGTTACCGCGACTTGGGTCAATTAACAGTGTATCTGCCTGCCCATTAAAATAGGCTTTGGCTTGCTCAACACTGCTTCCCGTTGGTTGACGAGGATACACCGACAGCTGCTGGCTGGACGCCTCATAATTCAAAAAACGACCTTGTTCATCAATGGCGACAAAGGGCCCGACACGAAGGACATCAACCGACTCATACACACCATTGGGTTGAGCCACCGATGCCTGATATCGCTTGATTTCCGCCGTTGCTGTCATCTCTTGCAGCATCAACCACCAGAGGGCTTTTACATCGGTCATGGTGGGAATACGTTTCTGATCAGCAAAGGCAATGGTAGACAGACGATCGGCATACTCACTGCTGATCATCGAATCCTGAATGACGCCGCTCAGATCCTGACCCTGTTGCTTAACCACACCAAACACTTCGCCAAGCTGACCGGTACGCGCCGTCAAGGTCTCTTGTTGTTGCTGAAGTCGCTGTTCATTTTGCTCATACTGGCGCTTAAGACGGACTTGCTCTGATTCGGCCTTAGCCAGACGCGCTTTCGCCTCTTTCAGTAAACCGGACTGTTTCTTATATTGGGCGAGGAATTCATCCAAACGCTGCTGATCTTGCGCTTCTGTCTGATGAATACTCTGTTGAACCTGCTTCAGCAAGCCATCCAGTGAAGCCGCTTGTTCATCGGCAAATACCGTTGAATTGGACAGAATGAACGTCATGACAACTAAACATGACAAGAGGTTTCGCGCCGTTAGCCAAACAGCGTTTACATAGGAAGCTACGGAGAACGTGGTCATTAGTTTGCTCCTCCTTTCTCAGTCATAGCGGACGTAGCGACTGAGTGCTCGCTTAGTTTACTTAGCTCGCTGATCAAGCCAATCGGCAACTCCAATAATTCAGGAACGGTTTGTTGTAACGCCATTTGAATGCCTTTCTGAACCACCCAATCATGACGTTCATCCAAACGCTGCCATTGCTGTTGCTGAGTCTGCCATTGACCGCTTTCCTGACCATCCGAGGTTTGGTAATACAAAGCCACCCGTCCCAGGCGTAGGAACGTGACATCCCGATCTGGCTGACCCTCTACCTTCAGCACACCACTGTAGGCTTCAAGCGTTCGGCCGTATTCCACTTCAATCTGATAGGCTTCCAACACCTGACGATATTTCTCTGCGACACTGACATCGGCCCGCGCTAATACATCGTTCAGTCGTGATAATCGCTCGCTGCGCTCTGCACTCAGAAACGGTTTGTCTCGTTCAACAAAGGCAATCAGGGTATTCAACATGGTTTGCAGTAGAGGTAAGGCCGCTTCTTCCGTTTCCTGAAGTGACGACAACTGCTCTTTGATGTCTTCAATTTCTTGCTGCTGGGAATCAATCAGGCGTTGTAGCTGGGCATTGTAGTCTTCTAATTGCTTAGCGCGCTGAGTAGTGTACAGATACTCGTAATAATCCTGACGGGTTTGTTCATCCAGACGATCAATCTTCTGCTGTACCTTCGATGCATGCTGATAACTTGTTACCAAAGCTTTTTCAGCAGACGTGACAACATCATCAGCCATTGCCGTATTACTTAGAACTGTATTGCTCAGGACAGTCACATTAATCAATACAAAACCAGCAACTGCCATACGCACTGCAGACCGTACTTCAGACATTAACCTCTGACTCACTGCCACTGAAGCTGCCGTCAAACCAGCCCACATTAATCGCTTGTCTTTACCTAAAAACAACACCATCACCACCCGACTACATGAAAATGAATCTCATTATATTTCAATAATAATTTCAAACAACCGTTTACATAATGCGCCAAATACAATTAAATATAAATACAAATCATTCTCATTATAATTATGTTTCTTGAGAGCATTATGAACAAAAAGCCCTTAGCACTTGGTATTATGAGCGGCCTGATGGCCCTATCTCACAACGCGGTTGCAGCCTCCGATAACGCAAACGCTTCTTCACCTGTGGAAAAAACGATGGTCATTACCGCCAGCCGTACCGCAGAAACCGTCTCTTCTTTACCGCAAACCGTACAGGTGATCGATCAGGAACAGATTCAGCAACAAGTTCAACCAGGCAACAATCTGGCAGACATATTACCTAAGCTAATTCCGGGATTAGGTGCGCCAACTCAAGTAACCACTCAATTTGGTCAAACATTACGTGGCCGCCCGGTGTTAATTCTGATAGATGGTGTATCTCAGTACGACAATCGTAATGTCTCTCGTAAATTAAGCAGCGTGTCTCCTGAGATGGTAGCTCGTATCGAAGTGGTGTCTGGTGCCAGTTCTATCTATGGTGCAGGTGGTGCAGGCGGCGTAATTAATATCATCACAAAAGATGCTTCAAAAGAAACGTTGGCGTTTGAAACCCGTCTTGGCTTAAAAGCCAGTACCGAAGAACTGGATTCCGAAGCCCTGTCCTATAACTTCCTGCAAAGCGCCTCTGGCACTGTGGATAAGTTCAGTTACCTGGCTACTCTTACCGGCGAAATCCGTAAAGGCATGTTTGATGCTGATGGCGATCGCATTGCACCCGAACCGGCTCAAACCTCTCGAAGCGATGCCGATTCTTTAGGTGCCTTAGTAAAACTTGGCTACCAATTCGATGCAGACACATCTGTAAAACTAACCTTCGATTGGTACGAAGAAGAGCAAGATACAGAGTACGCAGCCAACTATGGCGGCCCAGGCGTACCGGCCCTATTCGGTGCAGATGTTGAAGCGAAAGCCATCAAAGGGTTGGAGCTGGACGATCAACCAAAAACGGAACGTACCTCCATCACCTTAGACTTCATCAACCAAGACCTATTCGGGTCGACTTTCCGAGGTCAGGCTTACTATCGCGAACGTGAATACCGTTTCTACCCATTCGGTAGTACACGAACACTTGCTATTGCGCCGGCTTATCAACCTGCATTTCGTACAGACAGAGCACCATTGCCTGTTGTAAACCAATCGACGTCAGAAGCGGAAGTCTACGGCACCAAACTGACCTTAGAGACATCCATTAATGATGACGCAAGCGTGATCTGGGGTCTGGATTACAACCTGGACAAAGGTAAGCAAACCGCACGCGGTTATGACGTAACAAGCTTCATTAACTCTGGAGCCCTAACCTATGAGCCTATCGGTTCACGCTATGAGTATGGCCCTGAAGTAGAAACCGAAACTAAAGCTGCCTTTGCACAGCTAGAATGGGATACCTCTGACACCGTCACGGTTCGCGCCGGTGTACGCTACGAAAATATTAACGTAGACGTTGATGATGCCACACCACCGATGGAAACCTGGTTCTGGAATCAATACGGTGCCATGGTTTCACCGTTCTTCCCTGACGCGGGCCCAGAAGCGGTAGAAGGTGATGAGCTGGACTATGATGCCTGGCTATTCAACATCGGTGCTATTGATCGTATCAGCGATAATGCAGAAATCTTTATCAACTACTCTGAAGGCTATGAACTTCCTGATGCGGCTCGCTTGCTACGCGATGGTTTATCCCCTGACAGCTTGATGCTGGAACTGTTCACCAATGCCGGCGGTGCCACTGACATTGGCGATTCCAAGTTCGATGCAATGAAAGTTAAGAACTACGAGTTTGGCTGGCGTGGACACTGGGAATCTGCCAGTGCATCGATCACCGCGTTCTACAACAAGTCAGACAAAACAGCGGTCTTTAATTCTGATTACACCGTCGACATGTTAGATCAGGTGAAAACCATCTCAGGTCTGGAATCTACTTTGGATGTTTATGTAAATAACAGCATTCAAACCGGTGGTACCTTCTCTTACACCAAGGGTGAAACCAGAGGCGAGGATGGTAAGAAACGTGACCTGCAAGCAACCGAGGCGTCACCTGCCAAGCTAACAGCCTATGTTCAGCTTAATAAATCTAATTTCACTACTCGTCTGCAAAGTATGACCATCTTTGACTACAACAAAGCAGCCAGAGACGATAACGGTGCAGACATCGAAGGTTACACCACTCTGGATCTGTTAACTCAGGTTGCAGTAGGCCCTGGCAATCTTCAAGTGAATGTCAGCAATTTGCTAAATAACGAGTACCAGACGGTCTACAGCCAGTGGGCAGAAGCGACCTATGGACCAGCATCAGGTCTGAATGCGGAAGGACGTACAGTAAGCATGAGCTACCACATGGAATACTGATCCTGTGTTAGTACGCTAATTACGCAATGTCATGGATGACAAAAAGCCCGATCAGGCCATCACCTGATCGGGCTTTTTCATGAAACGATACTATTTACTCATCACGAGCCGGTATCTTCCAGCCACGCTGTACCGCTGGCCGTTCAGTAAAACGCGAAATGTACGAGAGTACCCTCGGAAAACGATTCAGCTCCGTCAATTCACCCGCCTCATAATAACCAGACAAGGTTTGCAACCAGGGCACGATGGCAATGTCCGCAATAGAGAACTCGCCAGCCACCCATTCTTGTCCGTCCAACTGTTCCTCTAACACATTGAGTAGTCGTTTTACCTCCTGTACATAGCGCTTTTTAGGTCTTGGGTCTTCGATGCTCTTACCCCCGTAGACATGGAAATACCCAAGCTGTCCAAACATGGGCCCGATCCCCCCCATTTGAAACATTAGCCACTGAATTACTTTTGCTTTTTCCGCTGCATTAGACCCCAATAACTTACCCGCTTTCTCGGCAAGATAGATAAGAATGGCACCACTCTCGAACAACCCTACCGGTTTACCGTCAGGGCCATCAGGATCAATAATTGCCGGTATCTTGTTATTGGGATTCAGAGAGAGAAAAGCCTCGCTCTTTACGTCTTCATCCGCCAATGACACCAAATGCGGTTCATACGCCAAACCCAATTCTTCTAATGCAATTGAGACCTTTACCCCATTCGGCGTTGGGTAGGAAAACAACTGAATTCTGTCTGGATGACTCGCTGTCCAACGATCAAAAATAGGGTAATCCGAGAGATTTGAATAATCGACCTGTGACATAGGGCCTCCAAAAGTAAGTGAATGAGTTATATGTCTGACCATACCCGGTTTAGTTCACTCTCAGTGAGCACCATTCCGTCATTTCAGTTGTGAAGCCTGGTCACAAGGCATTCTCTTTACTCTCTCATCACTCACCCTTTACTTACGTTTCACTCTCCCTTCACTCTCCCTTCACTTGCCATTCAGTCACCTTTTACTCGCCCAACATTCAAAATATCAACGAGCTGTTCAACTATTGATCTATATCAGAACTCCGAAAACCCGCATTTATAGAATGGTCTTAGATTAAAAATTCAATAAGGGGAAAACCATGGATACATTCTTTGATCTGTTCGCAAACTTAACTGGACTGCTGAGCCTGTTCGTTATCGTATTCACTACAGGTATGGGTATTTATTGTGGTCACATGTTTATTTCAAAAATGAAGAAAGAAGGCGAAGAGTACGATAAGACACATCCAAAGGCGTAAGTCCGCCAAGCATGCACAATTAAAATAAACGGTAGCAGCCATCGGAGCTTCTACCGTCGTATGTCCCTCTACACCAGCTAACAGATAGCAATCTTGGTTCGGGTCGTCTCGTAGAAAAACCGCCTCCAACGCCTTTCATTGCACTACACTCAAAAAAGCGAATGTGAGTTTCTTGCTGGTCGCTTACAATGCCTCTCCACAGGCCATCCACTCACTCAACAAGCAGGTTCCCTTATGAGCGACGAACGATCTTTAGACGAACAACCTCTGGACGCAAATCAACTCGACTGCGAAAGCCGTTACGATTACTTTCTGACAGTCGTTGGTGAAGAACGAGAAATTTGGATTCTTATCAACGACGACAATCAGTTTTTAAAGATCTTTTCTGAAGAGGAAGACTTTGAATACCTTCCTGTCTGGCCAACGTCAGATTTAGCCAAAGACTACCTTGAAGCATCGGGTGAAAATCTCACGCCGAAGAGCATTTCATTGCCTGAATTTCTGAATCGCTGGGTATCCGGCCTTCAAAACGATGGTTTGGAAGTGGGAGTCTTTCCTGGTGCAGACAAATCAGTGTGGATCATCGAACCGTCCGAGCTTAAAAGCGATATTCAGGATGAGCTGGCGGATGCCTGGTAAGCCTATAAAAACGTCGTAAAACCATCGGTTAACCGTGTAGGAATACACGATTAACCGCCACTAAAAAGTCAAAACGGTTTTATTATGTAATCCTGCCCCTTTGGACAGTAATTTAAGACCTTTAGTCTATGGATTCGGCAAATCAACTCTGTTATCTTTCGTGGCGTCTAACAAATTGATTTTAGAGGATATTATGTACAAGGAATACAAAGTTATCACAGTCATGGAAGGTGGTTTGGGTGCAATCTTTTTAGGTGCATCAAGCATTCCAGTTCAGAAAATGGAAACTGCCCTTAACAAAGAAGTTGCTGACGGTTGGCAGGTGGTTTTCCAAATCGTTGAACAAAAGCGTCTGCTTCTTTTCTGGAAGCGCGAAGCGGTGATCATCACACTAGGTCGATAATATTCAGCCTAGGGCTCTGCTATGTTAAAAAAAGACATTCTTGAAGAACAGCAAGAACAACTGAGACGCCAGGTTCGGGAATTATCTGACAGCCAACGCGCAAGCTATTATCGACTGTCGGAAAAGGTCATTAAAGACCCGGATACCTACGCCACATTAAACTTCATTTTCATTGCCGGTTTGCACCATTTTTATCTTGGAAAATGGGGCTTGGGCTTATTGAATATTTTGGTGTTCGGCAGTGGTATTGCGCTTCTCTGGTTTGGTCTGATTGAAGTTGGCGTTGCACTCTTAATCGGAATCTCTGTCTTTGAACTGTATGAGCTGTTCCGTTCCCAAGCCATTGTGTTGGATCACAACAACAAGGTTGGGCAACGGGTACTGAAAGACGTCTTGGCGAATAGCGAATAGGAAAAAAACTCGTAGCCAGGAATGACGTCTTCCGCCGAATAACCTTGTCTTAGGATCTCTTATCGTCTCTCTGCTTACCCATCGGTATAGAGCGAAGCAGTTCCTAGGACGAGGGTATTACTTACTTCAAACGATTAAAGTCCTCACTGGCTTTTTCAAACTTCTCAATGCGGTCATCGCTGGATGGATGGCTCGACCAATATTTCGAAGTCTCTTCGTCCTTCTCTCCGTGACTTTCTTTGAGCTTGGCCATCATCTGAGCAAAGTAAATCGGATCAATGTTCATCAGTGACATATGATCCAGTGAAAACTGATCCGCTTCTTCTTCGAACCGTCGGGAATACCCTGAGTTCAATAACAACGCAGGCGTGGCTAATAGCAAGGCATTAACACTGGTGATGTCCCCGGTGAAGACCACAACCGCAAGCACCAACGCCGAGGTTTGAATGAGAGACTGGGTACCATGGCGAAGCTCAACGTGCGCCAGTTCGTGCAGCAATACGGATCGAATCTCGTGATCGTTTGCAGCCAACGCCACCAACTCATCGGTCAACACAATATCACCGGATGGCATGGCAAAAGCATTGGCACCCAAGGTTTGTGATGAACGCAAATGCAGGCGGAAGTCATACATGCCGCCTTCATCCGGCACCAGTTCATGAAAGAGCGACTGCAATTCTGACTGACGTTCTTCACTCAACCCGGAGGGCTCAAAATACTCTTCATCAAACCCTTCTAGCGCCGCCTTGCCTTGTTGCACCAAGGTTTCGGGAGACACCATCATAGCTGCATTATAGGATGCCGATGGAATACCAAAACGGATTCCGGCCCAACTCAAAAGCAATACCAGCACCAGAATAACCAGTCGTATGATCAGGGAAGGCGTAATTAAAAAATTATTGGGTTTATGTGGAAAGCGATCAGCCAAACGATCCACAAGCTCATTGTCATTAGTTTCAAACAACAGGCCATTGGGTAAGGTAATGAAACGGGTAGAATCGTTAATCCGAGGCGAAATTTCTAATTGGTTAAACGCTACTTTTCTTTGAGAGGTCGGTACCGAGACCATCCCCTGATCATCCACCGACAAAATCATTGCTCGCTTCGACGCGGTTTTAACATCCAAATACAGTCCGTTGATAGTGTCCATAGCCGTCTCTGACTCTCATATTCAATCCCATCATGATAATACAAAACTGGCTTGAATATTCATCTAAACCAGAGACGAATATTAAGGAACCTCAGAACCTTATTTGGCAATCTGTTCCAAGGTATTGATTCGCTGGATATCACCGTCCGACAGCCCCAACTCATATTTCATATAGTCATTCAACGCTTGAGTACCGGCGTTATCTCCCAACGCATCTCGATACTCCTGCACAAGCGCTCTTTTTTGTTCGAACACTTTGCGTTTCTCAGCCAATGCAATAAGACGAGCCGCAGCCTCATCACCATAGGTTTGAGCATAGGTTTGGTATTGAGTAGCAGAATCATTGCCCTCAATCTTATGGGCAAGATCTTTGTGATTAATGGCTAATTGGCTAGCCTCACGCTCAGCTTGCTGTGTTTGGGGTAACTGCTGATCCAAACGAGTTAACTGTTGTTGAATCTCTTGTTCTGAACCGTCTGACAAACTGACCTGTAAACGCTTCAGCATCAGCGCGTCATACGTATTTTCTTCTCCAAACAAAGCCTCCTGTGTGGTTTGATCAAACACCTGAGACTGCAACGCTTCCCGCTCTTGAAATACCTTTGTTAACGTTTCAAGGTCTGAATGAGTCACTAACTGACCAGGATCATAAAGCCTACCCCAAACATCCTGATCCACCGCTAGTTCATTCAATTGCGTTTTATAATCGATGTACTGCGCTAAAAAACGAGAGGCTTGCTCACGCGCAGGCGACTCCAATTGCTCAGAAAAATAGGCTTCAAGCCAGGTGGTAATTTCCTCAATGGACGCATCGTCTTGAGCGGTGAAAAAATAATCCAGAACTTGCTTGGCCTCGGCATTAACAATCAAATTTCCCTGCTCATCGACCGATAACGTACCTACCACACCGGTTCCCTGAAACTGCGAGGGTAGCTTTTTTTGCCATTCGATGACTTGCTGATGACCCTCATTGTCAGAAGCCACTTCTTCGGACTTGAGGCTGGCTACAGCATCCTTAATGTTCACACGAGATGTCACAATCTCCGTCTCATTAAGATTGTGGTTGTCACTGAACTTACTACCTGATAACGCGCGTTGATCTTCAAATGACATTGTCATCATTGTTAAGCCGGCTATGGCTGCCACCAGCCCACATACGGTTACTTTTAAAGATGTTTTCATAAACATGCCCTTCCTTCACAGAAAACGCTTTGACGGTCTAAGACCACCAAAGCGTTTCAAAACCTTCCTGGAACCTATTCAGTTCTTACAAACCTTGATTCTTAAGACGGTTAGCATGCGTCAAATACAAAGACGGCACATCCATAAACCAATGTCCTAAGCCCATTGTTTGGTTAATCGCATCAAAGTGATTGTGCTTATAATTCATCTTCAAGCCGTTACCCAAGCCGTGACCACAGTTAGGCACTAAGCCATCCCACACAAAATCACTTGGTACAAACAAAGACACCACGGTCACAAAGATTGAATCCAATGGATCAAACCAGTTAGTACGTGCTTTTACACCACCCCAAGAGTAGTAACGCACGCCATTCACGGTTTGATTCACAAAGTACTGAGACGACACCTCACCCTGAGTACCGTTTTGGTTATCCATACAATCTTTCGAAGGCAAGCCTTGTGGATATTGACGGTTAAACTCGGCCACCTTGTTGATGTCAGTCGCTTCAGCTAATGCCAGAATACTTTGCTGCCCACGTTGCTCACTGTTGTAACTGCCGTCTTGTGGTACACCCGACAGAAACTCAATGAAGTTGAACGTGTTATTGATCAAGAACGCTCCCACTGACTCCAAGAAGCTGCCTTCTTCAATCGCACTGCGGAAACCGTTGGAGAAATGCGTACCCCGGTTCATACCGAACACAGTGGTTACGGACGCAATACGATCAGGCATTACCGCCGCCGCATAACGAGCCGCCAATGCGCCCTGACTGTGAGCAATCAGGTTAAGCTTCTCTGCTCCGGTAATTGCCAGAATGTTTTCCAGATCGGCAATCAGTTCCTCTGAGCGCTGCTCATTAGACTGAATCGAACTCAAGTTAGTGACATACACTTCCGCGCCATAACGACGCAATTTACCCGTAATGCCATACCAATAATCAATGCCTAACGCGGTATCAAATGCAGCTGCACCCGGCACCATGACAATAGGATATTGAGTAGACGCTGCACCCGCCAAAGACACCTGGCTAAACAGCAATGTAGATAAAACAAGGATTAAACGATAAATCATGAGACACCCCTTTTATTGTTATTTGGTGAGGGGCGGATCTTAGAAGAGGCCAACAGGCCCGCTAACTACCCATACGGGTAGATCGAACCGTTAAGCCATTGAACTGTGAAACAGTCGAGGTTCCATCCATGAACAGCGAGTACATTGCGGGAAATAGTTAAGACATAAATGCTAGATACAAAAAAACCGAGCACCTAGGCTCGGTTTTTGTAGGACAAGTAACTGATGTTACTGAATGAGGTACATTGCCTCGCTTGTGCCAACTAACATTCTGGCCTCACCATTGGCATCAGCTTCAGAACGAATGTGCCAGCTACCTTGCATTACAGCACCAACGATATCAGGACCTTGCCAGGCAATATGACCGGTATTTAAATCAAAAGAACTTAAATTACTTACCTTATGCCCATAATCATCTACGACCAGAGACGCATAGAAAACCTGTGAAGGATTTTCAGAATCCTTAACAATTTCCGTTATTTGATTATCAAAAGAAAATTGGTCAATTAAGCTGATAGATTGTTCCTCAATATTTAAAGCCTGTAGGCTCGAAGAAGAATAACCAGTCTGCAAACAAACCAATTCTAGTTGACTATCCAAATCCAGTTGGGCAGCTTCTAACTGATTACAGTTTTTAGCAATATCAGTATACAAACTCAAAGAGCCACTATCTTGTGTCCAAATCTCTAGAGTTGATTGGCTTGCAACAGCAATATCAATTTGTTCATCATTATTAAAGTCTGCAAATACATAGTCCAAGACATTATTGCTAAGAGAGATATCTGAAGACAATATTACTTCATTCACCACATCCACAATTCTGACTTGATTTCCATTCGCGTAAACCAAATCATCAAATCCATCTGCATTAAAATCAAATGACTTAACCACACGATAATTATCCTCATAATTACCTACTCCTGTGGTCCACTCTTTCGTAAAATCATCAAGATTTAAAACAGATAAGATTCCGTCGTAAGTTTCTGAAGAAGCAATGAAAAGTTCATAAGTGCCATCCTTATCATAATCAGATGTTACACCTGAGCTAGCCCGATCCCAATTTGACTCCATTTCATCCGAAAGCTCTAAAGTCCCTGAAGGATCCAACAAAGCTATTCTAAGTCCATCATATCCATTGTTAGTTTCTGGGATAATAAAGACTCCTTTCTCTTCACCACTTAGCTTGGCCCAACCAGCACCAATAAAATAGTCCAATTCACCTGGATCATTAGTTTTTAAACCCGCAGAATTCAGTTCTGCACAAACTAAGTAATCCTCACCGGTAGAGCTTTGACCAGTACCCCAATGGATTTCATTATCACCGTCGTTGTCACTATCACCAAAAACTAAACTCTTAGAGCCATGATCAAACATATTCCATTGCTGTTCTAGCTGTTCAGTTCCATTACTAAGGTCATATGCCGTAATATCGCCCCACTGGCAATCACCCACAATAATTTCTTCTTGAGCATCATCATCTATATTCTCAACTAACAAACTGCAGGTATTAAAGTTATCTGATTGCCATACGGAAGTCTTAGTCACTGCATCATACACACTCATAAGCCCCCAATTATTAGCTCCGAAAATCTCGTCTATTCCATCAGCATCAATATCGCCAACAGCAACCAGAGAACCAAAACCAGACGCATAAAACCATTGATTAGTTAAAGTACTACCATCATATACGTAGCCATTGTTAGTAATAATTTCTAGAGCAGAGTCTGAATCAACGTTACCCAAGACGACTTCAGTTGCTGAAGAATCAACCGAAATTCTTTTAACTAAAGACTTTGTATTGATATCAACTATGTCTAAATACCCACCGTTAGAATCAGATACTAATATTACAAGAGACGGAGCCCTACCGAGTTCAAACCTGTCCATGCTAATAGCTTTAATCTCACCACTACTATAAGAGTACAAAACATCAGCAATTTCAGTATCTTGACCTAAATATGAAACCCCTTTCTCCGTTGCAATAATGATCTCTAAGGTTGAATCACCTTCAATATCAAAACCGATTGTCTGTCTGATACGACCATCTGTTGGGAGCGCATAAGGATACATCCATTTTTGCTGAAGCCCTTGGTCGGTATTTTCAATCAACATTACCTTGCTATAAGAATCAGTACTTAGAATTTCATTTCCTGAAACCCCGTCAAAGTTTCCTATGTGCATTGAATAATTTGTCTTAGGTACATTAATGCCTGATCGGGCTAAAGGTTGAGAGCGAGTGTCACTTACTACCTGAAAACTGATATTTACAAAGTCATATTGATCAAGAGGTTTTTTGACTTGAAATCGGTAACTAGAAATCCCCATAAATTCAGGCTCAACGGCCGTCCAGGTAACTTGTCCCTCATCGTCAATAGTCATGCCTTCTGGAGCACCTTCAAGCACAGCACTGGTTGGTTGATCAGGCGTATCAGGGTCTACAACAGCTGCGGTAAAACTAACAACATCACCAGGAGAGAAACTCGCTGGAACGTCACTCACTTCAAGCACACTTGGCGCATCTCCAACAGTTAAAACAGCCATTCCAGATAACGTTCGATTTTGACCATCCGAAACCAAAACACGAACACCTACTTCATCACCATGAAAAGCGGTATGAGGTGGGAACTCATTCGTAGTGGTTGTAAGCACTAACTCGTCGTTAACGTACCAACGATATTCCACAAAGGTTATTGGATCATTTTCGGGATCAGACACAGATGGATTTTCAGCATAAATAGGGAAACGTGTGTCTCTCTGCCAATTGTCCTCATAATAAATACGAGGGTTGCCTGCCACAGGCGCCATATTAATATCGTCATAGGCAATAAACTGAAGCGTCTCAATATTATCTTCACTTAATTCAGAGGTATCGCTCAGTAGAATGCCGATCTCTGGTTCTCCGTCATTATTCTGATCCAATGAAATAACAATGTTGTCTTCTGAATAGAAATGAACTCTTCCTTGTTGATTACCATTTGAGAAGGTCAGGTCGCCAGCATCAACAGAGCTATCGCCATTTGATAAGGGCGTGTTCGTTTGAACTGTGACAAACCCTAAATCCGCTAGATAGATGGTGCCATTTAAAGACAAAGAATCGTTATAAGGAGAGTAAGATTCAATAAAATCCTGATAGCGTACTTGTAGAGAGGTATTTAGATCAGTAACGGTTAGATTATTACGGCTAGTGTAGGTCGGATATGAATACTCGTTATCTATGTAGCCATTGAGAATAGTGACATTTCCATCTATTGATACCCTTACGCCATCGTAATAAAGCGTATAGTCATTCTGAGATCCTGTATTGGAAATATGACCTCGACCATCAGTGATGGCACCTTCTTGCTCACACGCATGAAAGGTAACATTAACCACACCCACGCCATATTCATCAACTTTACCGCTGTAGCTGACAGAACCTGACTCACACTCAAAGGTTTCATTGATCGAAACAAACTCGGAACTACTCACCGCGCTGATTGAAACGTCTGAGGAAATTGAAGCTTCACTATTTATACTCGCCAGCTTCTTCTCTGAATAAGAGTTCAACGAAACGATATTAGATTTTGAGAGGGCTTTGACCGCAGACAGAGTATTTTGACTGCTGGAGATACTTGCCAAGACCGGGGCCGTCGGGCCTTCAGCTTCATCCGCCTCGGTACCAAAGAAAAAGGAGGAAAATACCAACAGATCTTGCTGAGACAAATCAGCGGAATTCGTTTCACCCTGATAGGACGAACTCGCGAGTTGAGCGTAGTACTGATCCGCCTCAGACTGGCTTGAGAAAGAACGCGTTTCATTCCCTGATGATGAACCACCACCAGAACCACCACCTCCGCCGCCACAAGCGACTAATTGACTACTTGCGATTAAACACGCCAAAAGCTTCTTTGAAGTTAGCATAGAATCTCCTTCGTATATGGCAGCCGAAAAAACAGGTCAAACACCCATGTTATTCGCCATAGTTTTTTTAATTATTAGTTATGCGGAAATTCGATACGATCAGCCCTGTTGTTTAAAATCAGAGCTTTCAGAAGAATCAAGAAAGAGAAGAAACAGCTAAAAAATCAACAAATTAAAAAAGCACGGTATGTTTGCAATCCGTAGCCATGACCTCGTTCCTGAGATCGATCTATCCAATCCTTTCGCACAAACATACCAGAACGTCGGCAGTATTCAAGGAAATTAAACGGTCGTTTGAACAAAAAACAAACTAATTCATCCCCTCAAATACCGCCCACTTAGCAACAATACAACGAAGTAAATACCCCCCAGAATCGACACTACGATGCCGGCAGGCAGTTCAAATGGCGGGTAAATCGACATACTCAGCCAATCAGACAGGAGCAAGAGCAAGCCACCAAACATGGCCGAAGATGGCAGTAACCATTGATAGTTAGCCACACCAATGGCGCGAATTACATGCGGGGCCACCAAGCCCACAAAGGCAATGCCACCCACCGTTGCA
The DNA here is from genome assembly GCF_030159995.1 of Litoribrevibacter albus. Taxonomy (NCBI): domain Bacteria; kingdom Pseudomonadati; phylum Pseudomonadota; class Gammaproteobacteria; order Oceanospirillales; family Oceanospirillaceae; genus Litoribrevibacter; species Litoribrevibacter albus. Next base: position 334,962 of record NZ_BSNM01000016.1, read on the forward strand.
ATGGATAGTGAAGTGAAAACAGCGGTAATCGCAATAAGTAGGTAAATCGCCGTACGAACGGGCAATCCCAAAATCGATGACCAAGTGACACCAAGATACAGAAGGTTCAACCAGCGGCTGGCCAGAAGCAATAATGGCAGCCCTAATAGTAACGGCCCCCAAATCCAGCTGATGTACCGATCATCGACCCCGTACAAGGTACCACTTAACCACATCAATGCTTCACTGGATTGCGACGGACTCAGAGTCAAAATCAAATTGACACAAGTGCTGCCAAACGCCGCCAAACAAATCCCCGCTAACGCAAAACCCTGTGGCGTGACTTTTCCACCTTTCGCCCACAGCCAGGCGAGAACCAACAGCCCGGAAGAGCCAAGCAAAGAAACCAACGCCATCATTTCACGGCTCATCGGAATAAACGCCGTCGTGACTACCACAGCCAACACACCCGCACTGGAAATACCGGACACATCCGGACTCGCCAATGGGTTACGAAGTAAGGTTTGAAGAATCAAGCCGGAAATCGCCAGTGCCGCACCTGCGCCAAAGGCAATCAATGCTCGGGAGAGTTCCCACTGCCCTTCCATACCTCGTTGAACCAAAATAACCACAGAAAGAGTGAAAATTACCGAAAACACAATCGCTGGTTTAAAGCGAATGACGGCCCGAATACCCACTTCGGTTTTTTCATACAACTGACCGTATTGATGTTGAGGTTTTCTGAGCATCATCATCAAGAAAGGCGCACCGATTAACGCGGTAAACGCACCAGCCGGAAGCATCAACAACTGACTTTCGAAACTGCGGGAGATTAAATCCGCCAGCAGCAACATCATCGCCCCTAATGGCAAGGCCAACAACGCACGCCATAGAGTTCGGTTCTGACTGCGCCCCTTGATTAAATACGCCGCCAAATGAGGAGCCACTAAACCAATAAAACCGATCATTCCCGCCATGCTCACGACAGACGCCGATAATAAAATAGCCACTAGCAAGGCGATTAATCGTGTCTTCTCGACCGACAGTCCTGCCGCTTGTGCCTGGGTATCACCTAAATCAAACATGTCTAATTGACGGGTCAGTAACAAACTCACCACCACCAACGTCATGCCAATAGGTAACAATCGCTGGAACAATTGCCCATCATTTTGAGCCAGATTTCCCGCACCCCAGATGAAAAAGCCATCGAGGCGATTTTCACCGACCATCATCAACCCTGCCGACAACGAACCTAGTGCCAGCCCCATCGCCATACCGACCAAAATCAAGTTCAACGGCGAATCAGAAATCCACTTCGATAAACGCCAAACCAACATTGCGGTTGCCAAAGCTCCGACAAACGCCACCAGCACTGGCCAGTCATGTAGAAACTGCGGGAAGAATAAACCGCCCAGTAAGGTGAGCACCATACCACCAGCATTGATTCCTAAGGTTGTTGGGCTGGCATACGGGTTTTGTAGACTCTGCTGAATCAATACACCCGATAACGCCATCATGGCCCCTGCCAATAAGGCCATCCCGGTTCGAGGCAAGAGTAAGTAATGCAGAATTCCCTGTGATAGCTCTGTAGGAGGCGCATACAAGAGCGCATACTGAATACCTTCAATGGCATGGGAAAGACCAATCCCCTCTGGCGCGCCTATCGGCAGAGACAACACCGCCACACCAATCATCAGCAGACATAATCCCAGGAGAATCTTTACCAGGCTGCTTTGCTGTTGTGCCTGGGGTGATTCTTGATGCTCAAGAGTATTCGCAACGGAATTCATTATTTTGTCTCTCCCAGAGTAACAGCCTCTCCCACATTAACGGTTTCCTTCAATACTGCAGCCGCTGACTCTTCACCCTTGTTTTCTAGCGTCGCTTGGGTCAATAGTTGAGCAATGTTTTCTGCCATACGTACCGCGCTTTCCGGCCCACCAAAACTCCACAAAGCCGGCGACTGAAAGGTGCGTTCTCGTTGAACAAAGGGCAGTAACGGCCACACAGGCGATTCAATCATGCGTCGCCCTTCTTTGTGCAAATCACCGACATAAATCAGGTTGGCATCACCCAATAAATACATTTGAGACAAGGGAATATGACTGAAATCGCGGCCTTCGATAGCCGCCTGCCAGCGGTTATCCAACCCCAAACGATTGATCGTGGCACCAGCTAGAGAATGATCATTGTAAACACGCAGCCCCAACCCCATGCCCACAAACTTGCCAAACACAACCGGCTGTCCATTCAATCCGGCCGCTTCAATGGTCAATCGTGCCTTGCGAATTTTTTCATCCATCTCATCCAGAATGACCTGTGCTTGAGATCGTTTATCAAACACATCAGCCAATTGTAAAAATACGCGTTGCATCCGAGCTGGATAATCGTCCTGATCTTCCCCATGCGGGTATTGATTAAAGATCAGCGTCGGAGCGATATCGGAAAGCTGTTTATAGATACGTTGATGTCGGAAGCGATAGCCGACGATGAGATCCGGCTTGAGCGCACGAAGTTTCCGAAGATCGGGGCTTGCTCGAAATCCCACTTCTTCGACAGAATCGGGTAATACCGGGTTATTGGATTGCCACTTTTTATAGCCGGAGATATTAGTCACGCCCACCGGAGTCACACCCAATGACAACAGCATTTCTGCATGACTCCAGTTCAGAGCCACCACGCGCGTCGGCGTCTGCTCAAGTTCAACCACACCTAAATCGTGAGGAAAGCTGATCGCTGCACTGAACGCTGAAAAACACAGTAGCAACCAAGCCACACCAAATTGAATCACTGATCTCATAACGCTTTCGCCATCGGCACTGTTTTTGACCTAGATTCAGTTTCAGACACAGGACCCGCTTCTGATACAGGAACTGCTTCTGACACAGGACCCGCTTCTGATACAGGAACCATGATCGGCGAATCAAAACGATCATCCTCAATCATCACTGCTTCAATGCCGAACACATCTTTCAACAAGGCGTCACTCAACCCCTCGCTGGCAGGAGAGTTCGCGACCAATCTGCCTTGGTGAATCACCCACAAATGATCACTGTATTGAATGGCCTGATTCAAATCGTGCAACACCCAAATCACCGTCAGCGATTGCTCAAGATTGAGTTGACGCACGATCTTCAACAAGCGCAATTGCTGAGACACATCCAGATAAGAGGTCGGTTCATCCAGCAACAGAATCGGCGTTTGCTGAGCTAACACCATCGCCAACCAAACCCGCTGCATCTCACCACCGGATAAGTGATCCACCACGGTCGATGCCAAGTGTGTAACCTGAGTACGCTCAATGGCGGCATCAATGGCCTGGTTATCCTCCTTAGACAGAGAAGCAAACATGCCACGATGAGGAAAACGACCACAGGCCACCAAATCTCTCACTGTTAGTCCCAATGGTCGGGCGGAGTTTTGGGGAAGAAAAGTCAGTTCTTTTGCAAAGGCTTTTCGCTGCCACTTACCCACCGGCGTCTCACCCAGAGATACATCCCCTTTGGATGGCGAATGAATCCCCGCCAATAGCTGCAACAAGGTACTCTTACCCGAGCCGTTCGGCCCCACAAACGCGTGCACCTTTCCTGCTGCTAACTCCAGGCTGATGTCCGTTAAAATCTCTTTTTTGCCCGCCGAGAATGCCAAGCCCGATGAGGATAAGGTGAACGCCATATTGATACCTTTACTGTGGTAATTTAATGCGAGATGGTAATTGGATACGAGAGAGTAATTGAGTGCGAAAAAAACGGCGGTTTAGCTCAACCAGCGCTTAGCCAGTGATTGAGCCGAGGCGAGATCTTCACACGCAGCTAATTGAAACGGCATCGCCTTTTGCATTGCAGGCCCTGCCAGTTTTTCAGGGTCTTGACCCGCCTGAACCACCCGCGCCACACCCACACAGAATTGCGCTAATCTGGCCTTATTCTGCTTATACCAAATGCCTTGCTCACGTCTCGCTTCGGGAGACATCCCTTTGTTTTTGGTCAACAGCACCACACTGAAGGGTTCTTCGCGGGCCAACCATTGATCCATTGCATTCAACCAACGACGAATATCATCATCCGATGGAATTGCAACAAAGTTCACCGTGACCACCGGCCAGCCATCAATTTCTGGGTTCATGACTCATCCTTGGAAGAAAATACAAATGGGAATTATTAGCTGTTGCGAATTCTATAGATTTAGAGAAAGATATCAATAAGAATGATTATTATTTAAATAATAAGAGAGATAGCTCTTAGTTATCTTTTAGAAAGGAATGTCGTACAATAATGAACGTTTGCTTGAAGGAGGGAATATGAAAGCAATATCACTAGCAATCGTATTAATTGCTTTTCAAAGCTATAGCTATGGGAACGAAGATATAACACCCACGAATGGTTTAATTCCTCTGACCGAATCGGAATTAAAAGCCGTGGATGCTCAAATAGATGCACCAGAAGAACTACAAGGACAAATCCATCAAAGTGGTTCCACTCATATCTCACCTCAAAAAATAAGCACTCTTATCGAACGAGAGCACTCATCAGCCATATCTGTTGCAAAGTGGTACTCTAGAGTTCAGGAACGCATGAGATGATTACTTACTACCTCTCCAACAGCATCACGGCAATGCCCAAAAAATCAGAGCTGGAAATAATCCCCACCAGCTTACCGTTTTCAATCACGGGCAACGCGCCAATCCGCATTTCCTGAAGTTTAATGGCCGCAGCTGCCAAAGGTTCATCCGCTTCAACCGTTTCAACCTCTTTGGTCATTATCTGAGCTACCTCAAGTCGGCCCTCTAAGAGGTTTTTACTGCGCTCGTAGTGCTCAGTAAGATTGGAAACACTGGCAGCGTAAATATCTCGTTTTGAAATAATTCCAACAACCCGGCCCTCACCATCCACTACCGGAATCTGGCGAATTCGTTTGGTTTCCATCACTTCTCTGGCTTTCGCCAAACTGTCCGTGGCTTGCAGCGTGGCAACGTCTGTTGACATGGCATCCTTGATTCTCATTCTGTGCCTCGTGGTGATTTCTATAGTGTTTAAATAAAATGGTCGCGGGGAAATAATTAATCTCACCGATTTCAAGATAGTTGACGATCAACTACCTGCCCACTTCTGATGATTCATTTCTTGAACCCGGTTGAATGACTCTGAGTCCTATTTGGTTATTCCGAATCTAAGGTATCTGCAGTGAACGAAAAGTTATTCTTTCCGGAACTCTTCACATGATAGAGAGAGCGGTCAGCCTTCTCGACCAGCACCTCTGCAGTTTGACCATCATCCGGAAAGAAACTGACGCCGATCGATGCACCACAATTGATGGCCAACGAACCAATGACTATGGGTTTATTCATGGCATCGATTAGCGCATTCATCACGCGCTCCACCGCTTCCTGATGATCAATATGATTGAGAATAATGAGGAACTCATCACCACCAAACCGCACTACCGCATCATCTTTTCGAATAACCATCTGCATACGTCTCGACACCTCGATCAACACCTCATCGCCAATCCCATGCCCATAACGATCATTAATTTGCTTAAAGCCATCCAAGTCACAAAAACAAAAAGCGACCTTTTTATTCAATCGCCGAGCGCCTTCCAGAAAAAAGCCAACGGATTCATCAAACCATTCACGATTGTTTATTTGAGTCAGAGTATCGATATAGGCTTTGCGTTCCAGCGTTTCCAGGTTTTCCTCCATTTCCAGGCGATAGGAGATATCGATGACCGCCGCAACGATAATCTTCTCGTTATTGACCTGAGCAGGAGAAATCGAAATTTCCACCGGGCAAATAGAACCATCCTTCTTAAGAAGCGTCAGATTCCGCCCAACCCCCATCGGTCGACGACGAGGTCGTTTGATGTAGGCTTCTCGTAAAATCTGATGCTCTTTACGCAAAGGCTCCGGCACCAACCCTTCCACATGCATGTTTTTCAGCTCATCGTGGGAGTACAAAGAAACCTTTGTCATATGATCATTGGCCATTATGATTTTTCCCTGACTATTGACCAACACCATACCGTTGGGAGCCGCCCTGAAGACCTCTTCAAAATACCCTTCAATGCACTCTTTTTGCTCCTCAATCGCATTGATTTTGACTGAATAGGTATAGAGAAATACCAAAGACATCATAAGCATCAGGGAAATAACGATGCCATCGGCATAAATCACTTCATTCGAGGCTAAATAACTTCGTATTGCTGATAAGACCACCACCGCAGCCAGCACAAACATCAAGGCACGTCGGAGCAAAAAACTGCCCAGCCGCTTCTGTAGAATCAACACCCAAAAGCCCCTATCGCCATGAAGGATCAAGGTAGCACAGGTCAGACACGCAACGGCCGCAATGGTGACAATGGAAATCCCCAACGAATGAACACTTTGGTAAAAATCCGTAATGTGATTGAGATACGCACTGGTATAAATCAGCAACAAAAAAGCAGCCAGAGTGGCAGCGCCCTGCTCAAGGTTGTAGGCGTATTTTTCATTGAATAATAAGCCCGACAGCACACCAAAGGACAACAAGAAGAATAACCAGCTGGTTTGAGGGGAAGCCACGATCGCAGCTAATTGCAATTTGGCTAAATCCGACGACGTTGCCATGCCAAAGAAGTGCTCGGTATAAACCTCGGTTAAATTCGTCAGGGATAAACTGAAGACAATGCCGGTGATGAATAACATGCTCCAAAATCGAGACACACGATCCAAGTTTCCACTGCCAATCAGTAAAGCAACCGACATCAAAAGAATTAACACAATCGTATTAACCGAAGTTTCCGGAAGCCCCTCTTTTATTTGATATAAAAATGGGATGTCCAGCAAACGGCCAACAAACGCCATAATGGCAATAATCATGGCCATTACCACATAGCTGATTGGAGATTTTATTAGTTTAAGGAACATACCTTTAGCTCTGGAAGTGAGTTAACTTAAGAGTATCCCTTAAAGTGTAGTATTCAGATGGGTTATTAACTTGTCTCCTTAGAAGTCATCAACCATTTTATCATCAGATATAAGAGCAAAAATAAGGCAGCCATTGCCACCGGGTGCATGGCCAAATTGATATTCCATTCCAACAAACGTCCTGCAACCAAGGTTCCCAAGCCATAACCCACTGTATGAGCACTGGTCAGATAGCCTCCGATACGTCCCTGAAACTCCGGCCAACGCTCTCTCAACACATGGCCATAAAAGGGCGAGCAGAGCGCAACCCCCAAGGACATCAAGGCAATGGCTGCACACCAAACCACTTTGGTTTCTGCCAGCACCATCAGCCCACTGCCAAACACCAGCCCCGTAACCGTTAGCAACAGATACACTTTTGGAAGAGGAGCAATTCGCGGCACTAATTTCATCGCCACCAAGGTCACCACGAAAGCACTCAAAAATAACAATTGGCTGACTTCATGGGTCGCCTGCTCGGCTGATAAGCCCCACTGCCATTTAATGTATGGCCCAAGAGAGAACTGCAACGTCCCCACGGTCATCGTCACACCCATCGCCAACATCAACTCGGGCAATGCTTTGCTCAGGGAAAAACAATCTGTTGATGTCTTAGTTGAGACAGCAGAAGAAGAACCCCTCGATATAGAAACACCCAATGAAGCAACAGCCGATGTACAGGTTGAATCATTCTGAGCGGCGTCATCAGGAGAGCCAGCGAAATCAGGAGAACCAGCGAAATCAGGAGAGCCAGCGCGAGCTTCAATGCGCTGTTGAACCACAAACCATGCCGTAATCAACACCGCGCCAATGGCAAACAGATACAAGGCCAGCGTCGGATACCAAAACGCCCCTAGCATCACAACCAACGGCCCAACCATTCGACCTATCTGATTAATGGCATTCAGTCGCGCCAACGCAGATCGTATTTCCACATCCGCCTGCCCAAGAACCCAGGCCTGTGCCGCACCGAAGACTCCAGCGGTAAACCCCGCATAGATCACTCGTGACAAAATCAAACAGCCAATTAACGCGGATACGCTGAGCAAGCTCAACCCCCAAGGACTAATGGCCAGCACCAGGATCACATTCGACAAGGCAAAGCCGCTGAACGTCCAAATCAAAGTCTGATTTGGCCCGTACTGATCCGTGGCTCGTCCCCAAAGCGGCGCAATGAAGACAAAACCAAACATGCTCCCGCTGACCAGCCAGGACCAATCACTAACAGAAAGCGGCGTGTACTCAATCAACCAGGGAAGACAGGCAAACAGGGCCGATTGCATCAACCCCATCATGATCACCATGGCATAGACCAAAGGCATAAATGAAGATTTCCAATTGATAATAATTCTTAGTTGCAAATAATTATTACACGCATTAACCTAAAAAGGAATCGCTGAAGGTGCTTATTCGGGCTTCCTGGGCAACCAGTCCCAGGCAATCAACCTCAGATAAGCGGCCCCAGATAATCTGCCTCAGCGAGATAAGGGCTCAAACCAGTGCAGCCCTTTTTTTGACACATTAACTTTTTCATCAACGCCAGTTGACCACAACGAGACTCGCTGTGAACCGTTACTCCGAATCTACACGTCCAATATCTTTTTACTTCGATCCCTCTCTTAACTGTTTTTTCAACGCGTTATTACGGGAATGGCAGGATTGGCATTACCGGCCGACCGCCGATGCGCCGTTCTCCAGCGAGTGCGTTTACAGTGGATCAAGCAATGACTCGAATTCGCTGGCCCCGTCCGGTTGGTTTCAGCTTCAAACCTCAGATGGTCTGTTGTCTATCCCCTGCATGAACTACTCAACCACAGGCCGTCATCATCTGTTGGCACCTTGTCTGATCAACATCGATGGGCAACTTCAGACGGTCGATTTTCAGGAATCGGTCGATCGGGTCATGCGTCAGAGTTCCATCAACAGCGTCTTGATCCAAAACAACTCGCAGAACTGCTCACAAGACACCACTCAAGGTATGAATGCGTCAGAACCTAAGAGCCTGACCGACTTCATTCGCAGAGCACATCAAAGCGACACCAATCTTCAACAAGCGCTGGCTTATCGCGAAGCCGAGTTTGATCAGTTGTTCGGCAAGTCGTTAACCTTCGAACAAGCAGAGTCCGCCCTATTCACCGGGCACTCCATTCATCCGTGCCCGAAAGCCCGAGATAACTTCAGCCCTGAAGATACCCTGGCCTACGCGCCGGAATTTGGCGGTCACTTCCAACTGCAATGGTACAAGTTGCATACCTCGTGTCTGTACACCCGAGAAACTGACGGCTTTGATTACCAAGCGCTGATTGAGGACTTAATCAGCCAAGATCCGCAAGCGCAAGCATGGCAAAAAACATTGGAAAGTGACTATGTGCTGTATCCCTGTCACCCGTTCCAGCATAAGGTTTGGCAAAACACCGCACGTTTAACTGACTTGATCAGTCAGGGACTTCTCGTTCATCTCGGACAAGGAACGATAGATTGGTCAGCGACCACCTCGGTGCGCGCCATTTACTCCAAACAATCGCCGTGGATGCTGAAGTTCTCGCTGAGCGTAAAGCTGACCAACTCCATCCGCCATCTTCAGCCGGAAGAACTGGTTCGCGGTGCCGAGCTATGTCGAGTACTGACCACGCCACCCGCTCAGGAATTTGAACAACGCTTTGCAGACCGTTTCAAAATTTTGTTCGAACCAACGGCTGCCGCAATCTGTGATGAAGCAGGTAAGCCTTTCGAAGAAACCATTGTGCTCTGGCGTGAAAATCCTTTTGTGGAAGGTAAAGATCACAACACCGAAGTGTTGGCGACCTTGTTACAGGACGATCCAAGATCAGGTCAGTCCCGTCTCGAACAGAGCTTAAAGCAATGGCAAACCGAGTACTCAAACGCCACCACCTACGCCAATCAGGCGACCGAGTGGTTCAAGCGTTATCTCGATGTGGCGGTAAAACCTTTGCTGATTGCCCAAGCCGACTATGGCCTGCTGTTCGGCGCCCACCAGCAAAATATCGTGCTGACACTGAGTCAGGGCATGCCGGTGAAAATGTATTTTCGGGATTGTCAGGGTACCGGCTTCAGTCAATTAGCCAACCAACTCTACACCCAATATCTGCCGGATATGGCCGCTGACAGCGCCAATGTCATCGAAGATGAAATGGCCATCCGCTTATTCAGTTATTACCTGATCATCAACGCCACCTTTAATGTCATCAGCAGCCTTAGTCGCAGTGGTGAAATCCCGGAATCGGTATTCATCGGACAACTGCAATTCTTCCTGCAAGACATCAGAACCCAAGGCGTCAAAGACACGCAATGCATCGATTACCTGTTGAACTCAGAAGAACTCAGCGCCAAAGGCAATTTCTTTGTATCCCTGAAACAACTGAATGAGAACACCGAGACCGACTATCTGGCCATGTATCACCCGATGACCAACCCATTGAAGATGTCTGCCTCAGAGCCACGTCCACAACGCAGCTCAGCTGAACTTATTCACACAGACCTAGCTACCGATATCGCTTAAGGAACCACCATGTCGTCACCTGCATCTATGTCACTTGCATCACTTGCACCGGGCAAATTTGTCATCAGCCCAGACTCACTCGATAAAGAAACCCAGAACACCGGGGCACAGAGCTTTGTTCTTGAGATGGACAGTAAGTCGAGCACCGGACAAGCCTTGGGCCAACGTCACTGGCAGCTGGACTACGAACGCACAGGCGACCAACTGACCGTGACTCGCTGGCTAGGCCGAACCAACGACATCCGCTCAAGCTACCAGGTACTCGATCAATTAATTGCCTCCTTGGGTATTGAAGAATTAACACTGTCGAATGAAGTACTCAGTGAAGGCGCACAAGCCATCGACCCTCGTCATTGGCAAGCGTCAGACAAGGGGCTAACCATTCAGCGCGACGCCTTCTACCAAATTCGTGAAACCTTCCTGGCCGACGCATTACTGACCATTACCCCCGATATTCGCACGGAACGTGAAGGGGTTGAACACCCAGTGCCGGTTCGTCCACAACTGCCGGAAGGCGTTCTTTACCGTCGTCAGATTCCTCAATTGAACGTGGTATTCGAGCTGTATCATGCCACCGTAGAACACGACGGCGAACGTTTCCATAAATGGCAAAACGACCCGCGTGTGGCTGAATTCTGGGAGTACCCATTCTCCCGTGAAAAGCTCGACGAATACTTACACAATTGCCGTAACGATGCCCACTCGGCACCGCTTATTGCCTGCTTCGACGGTGTCCCCTTTGGCTACATCGAAACCTACTGGGGCCAAGAAGATCGCCTTGGTCCGTATTACGATGCGCGCCCGTTTGATCACGGTTTTCACTTACTGGTGGGTGAGCCTGACTTCCTCGGCGGTGGCCGAGCTGAGTACTGGTTGAAAGCCGTCAGTCACTTCCTGTTCCTGTTAGATCCAAGAACCGATCGCTTAGTGGGCGAACCCCGTTCCGACAATAAGAACCTGTTGAAATGGACCGAAAAAGTCGGCTGGCGCAAAGACAAAGAATTCGACTTCCCGCACAAACGCGCGGCCCTAATGATCTGTGATAAAGCTCACTTCATTAAGCACTTTGAATAATCGCGACTCGAACAAAACCATGACGACTAACTTACTAGATCACAAGGCCATCTCTTCCCTCAACCTCCCGTTGTGGGAAGGTTGCAACCGCCGCTTAATCGCCAAGATCATTGGCGAGTGCAGCTACGAAGAATGCTTTTCGCCAACAAAGCTTAGCCCGAACCAGTATCAATTGACGCTGAAAGGCGAACATCACTATTTCTTTGAGGCCACCCCGAGCATTTGGAATTGGCTAAAGGTTCAACCCGACAGCATTCAATACCAAGGGCCGGAAACACCCTCAAGCGTTCAATCTCTGCTGGCGGCTCAGTTTCTGATTCATGCTCAGGAAGCGATGCAGCTGACCGACATTGTATTAGCCAATCTGCTGGAAGAAGTGCAAAACACCCTCTACAGCGACATGCGTTATTGGACTCGACTCAGCCAGTATTCGGCAGCGGATTTGATTCAACAAAACAGCGCGGTTCTACAAAGCTTGCTCGATGGCCACCCGAAAGCCATTGCCAATAAAGGCCGTATGGGCTGGGGCGAATCGGAACTGGCGCAATTCACGCCGGAATCCGGTGAAACCGTTCGCCCATTATTAATCGCGGTTAAAGGTGAGCTGTGCAACGCCGGTTTCTGGGCCAACGCAGAGCCCTGGGATTTAGTCTCCGAACTGCTGTCTCATGAACAACGCACTGAGATCTTATCCAGATTTGAACACCTTGATCTGGTTATGTCCCAGTATTTGCCTTTGCCGGTTCATCCTTGGCAATGGCAACGATTTATCGAGCCGCAATACCAGGCGTGGATCGCCAGTGGCGACATCCTGTTACTTGGTGAAGTGACTGACCAGTTCATGGCTCAACAGTCGATTCGCACCCTGACCAACATGGGAACGGATGGCAAGGCACCCACAGGTAAGTACGACCTCAAATTGCCACTGACTATTCTCAACACCTCCTGCTATCGCGGTGTGCCGGGCGAGCACATCGCCACCGGTGCAGCACTGTCGCAATGGTTATATGAATTAAGCCAGACAGATACTCTGCTAAAAGAGCGCGGTCTGATTGTTCAGCGCGAGATCTGCGGTGTGCACGTCAATCACCCGATGCAACAACAGATCGGCCAAGCCCCCTATCGTTATCACGAAATGCTCGGTGTGGTGTGGCGTGAATCTCTGGATCAGTTCACCCAAGCGTCCAACCAAGACAGCAAGCGCGCAGGTATTCTGATGTCGACGCTGATGCAAACCGACGCTCAGGGTCGCGCTCTGATTTCGGAGTACATTGAGGCTTCCGGCGTAACGGCCGAAGACTGGCTCACCAAACTGTTCAACACCGTGGTCGTGCCGCTGTATCACTTGATGGCGAAGTACGGCATTGGCTTAGTGTCCCACGGCCAGAACATCAGTTTGGTTTTGGATAACTACCTACCGGCACAGGCGTCCATCAAAGATTTCCACGGCGATCTACGCATGGTCGATGTCACGCAATATCCGGCGGAATTCTCAGAACTGGACGACATGCCAGAGGATGTCAATCAACGCTTAACCAAGCTGCCGGCGCACTACCTGATTCATGATCTGGTCACAGGTCATTTCGTCACTACCTTGCGGTTCATTTCGCCGTTAGTGGAAGCCCAATGTGGCGTCAGCGAAGTACGCTTCTATGAATTGCTGGCCAACGCACTCAAAGGCTATCAGGCGGAACACCCGGAATTGAGTAAACGCTTTGAGCTCTTCCCGATGTTTGACGACAGCATCCTGAAGATTTGCATCAATCGCGTGCGCTTCCGACTGGGTTACGAAGACAGTGCCGAACGACCGATCCCAGAACTCGGTACGCCGCTGCTGAACCCGCTGGCACTGACTGTACCGGCACAATCAACAAAAGCAACACAATCAGCAGAAGCAGATATTCAAGAACAACGAGAGCCGATGTAAGGCCCTGAACATAATCGCTCAACGCACATAAACACAACACTTATACGCTCAACGCACTTAGCTAACGGAAAACATCATGACACAACCACTCGACCTCGCAGGCTTGGGCGCTGGCCCATTTAACCTAAGCATTGCCGCCCTGATCGACGGCCTTAATCGCAAAGGCGAACAGATCAACAGCCGTTTCTTCGATCAAAAACAAGCCTTTAGCTGGCACCCGGGGATGCTGCTACCGGGTGTGCGTATGCAGACCTCCTACTTGAAAGACTTGGTGACCGGCATTGACCCGACCAGCGAATACACCTTCCTGAACTACTTGGTTGAGCACAAGCGCTTCTATCAATTTTTGACTGCCGAACTGTCTGCCGTCAGCCGTGTTGAATACGCCGACTACCTACGTTGGGCCGCTGAAAAATTGCCAATGATCGAGTACAACAGCAGCATCGAAGCCGTCGACTTTAAAGACAACGCCTTTGAACTACATTTCACTGACGGTCGTGAGCCAGTGAAAGCCAACAACCTCTGTTTAGGAACAGGCAAACGCCCGTACATTCCTGAGAGCGTTCGTCCTTATCTGGGCGGCAACGTTTTCCACGCCATTGGCATCGCTCAACGTGACATGTCGGTGGAAGGGCTAAAAGTCGCCATCATCGGCGGTGGTCAAACCGGCGCCGAAGTGTTTGAAAACATGATCGACCAGCTCTGGGGCAAACCGGCCAGCGTGCATTGGGTGTCTCGTCGAGCCAACTACGAACCGTTGGACGAAACCCCGTTCACCAACGAATTCTTCACCCCACAATACGTGAATGAGTTCTATCATCTGCCGGAATCAGTAAAAGCCAACATCGTTGCCAGCCAGAAATTGGCCTCCGACGGTATCTCGCCAGACACATTAAAAGCCCTGTATCAAAAGCTGTATGAGCTGTCACTGCAACAAGACATCAGCCATTTGGACATGCGCCCGAACCGTGAACTGACCGACATGAACTACCAAAAGGGTACGCATCAGATCACCGTTCAAAATGGCATGAATCACCAAACAGAAACCTTTGATGCCGACGTCGTGATTCTCTGTACCGGTTTTGAAACCGCACTACCAAGCTATCTCGATGGTTTCAGCAGCCGAATTACCACCGATGAAAACGGCCAGTTCGAATTGAACCGTGACTTCCAGGTCGGTTGGGATGGCCCACAACAAAACCGCATTTACGCCGTAAACGCCGGTCGCCACAGTCACGGCATCGCCGAACCACAAATGAGCCTGATGTGCTGGCGCTCCGCTACCATCATCAACAGCTTGTTAGGCAAAGAAGTCTACAACCTCAAACAAGCAATGAACCTGGTGAACTGGCAGCAATCACAGCCACAACAAACTCAAGCAGCACCGGCTCAGGAAGCCCTGACCGCGTAAACTCATCTCCCTGCCTCTGCGTATCTGAACTCGTTCACCCGGATCGGGTTCGGATATGCATTCTTCATCTTCTTCTATCTGCGCCTGAATTCAGAGAACAAAACTCTGCTTTTATCCCATTGCCGTCATTCGCTAAAACGTTATGTCGCTTCAGAAATAAAGCCTATTGATAAAATTAGTGGTTAACACACCTGCTGGTATGTATTAAGTTACTGTTTTAAAGATATGTGTGTGGGGTTGAGGACGCATTGTTGGAAGAAATGATATGCGTTTTAAAGATTTAGAATTAGCTGTTATGACTAAGGAAATATCATGAAGACGACGACAGACTGGAATATTTTAATACAAGGGTACATGAGCCTTATATGGTGCCAAGAAAGTACGAAACCTGAAAATCAAAATAAAAAGGTTTCAGAACTTCTTTCTGAATTTCAGAAAAGAAATAACGGAGTCCTCCCACTAAACATTGGATCAATGCTATCTGCAGCTTATATATGTTTTATGTACCCTCAGCAAAGCGAATTTGATGAACTGGACTTTTCAGCTATAGATACAAGCTGCTTTTCAATCAAGTTAGGAAAAAAAAATGATTCTAAGTATATATGCCGTAGGATAAGAAATTCTCTTGCTCATGCGCATTTCGAAATATTTAATAGTTCTTTTCGGTTTCTAGACCAAACATCTCAGGGTAAAGATCGTTTTGAAGCAGAAATTAAAATTAAAGATTTCGGAAGTTTTTTAAATGATTTTTTTCATATATCAAAGAACCAATCCTTTAATCAAACAGATAAAGGACAACCGCTTTAGAAAACGGCCAATCCATCACCTCAACCCCATCAAGCCTTTGTATAAACTCTCAACACAAACTAACCATTCCCTGAAAACCTCCTAAAACCACAGACTTCAGGCACAACAAAACCTCTGCGGTCGCCGAGCAATTAACTATTTGAAACATATGAGACAAGATCAAACAAAGCAAAGCTCAATGGCATAGCTTGCCATTGAGCTTCATTTGCAGTGCGTTACAGCTTGGTAACGGTATTGCAGGTGACGTGAGGGAAGAGGTATCCAGGCTGATCGTGAATCGTTAAGTTCATGAAAATACTTTGTGAGTACGATAAGAACGGGAAGGTTTGTCCGCCATCGGTGGATAACAACCAGTAGTCTGCCTCGTAATCATTCACGTTCGCACGACGCTGCTCGAATGGAATATTGGTGACGATGCCTTGGCCAGAAGGTAAAGGTTTCGTAGTAACCCGCCAATGAATGTAAGCGTTTGGACGTATCAGGTTCACGGCTTGCTGCAGGACACTGTTTGGGTTACGAGTAAGTTCCGGTTGAGGGTTTTGGTAGTTGTCGAAGCTATTAAGCAGTTCTTCGAACGGCGTACTGTCGAGGCCCGGTGGCGCAAACGGCGGTGGTGTGTCCGGTATTACCGGGCTTCCTGTTCCCTGAGTCACGCTCCCCAATGCCAATATGGAATTACCGTGTGGTACCGCAATTTGTTTGGCAATTTCGATGTCTTCAGGTTGTGGTGGTACAGGCCCTGGTTCTGTTCCATGTTGGGAATACGGTCCGATTGTTTGAGCGGCTGTGGTTAAGTACAGCCAAGCGCCGTTTTCCTCATGCACAATCTGTTCGATTGCCGGGCCTTCTGCAAAATGTACCTGCTGGTCATAAAACAGGGCGAATGAGTTTTGCGTGTAGTTGCCGCCACGGTTAGGTGCATTCACAGGGGTTGCTATTGCGGTACGATCGTTAAACTGTACCGTTTCGTAATAGGTGAAGTTTTTCAGAATGTAGCCATAGTCCGGTTGATTTGGCTGCGGCGTATTTTGTGGCAGTGGCATCACATTGTAAGAAAGCGGGTTACTTTGCCCCCCTTCATTATTACTTCCATTAGGAAGAGGGCGGTTTGTCCAGCGACCGACTAAGTGCTGAAATGGGTAGTTTGGCGGAAAATTTGAGCTGTATGGCATGATGGTTGATCTCCTTGAAGTAACATCACGGGTAGTTCTTTTATATTTCTTTGCCTGTACTGCTCGGCTAAAAATAATAAAAGGGATTAACTAAAAAGGCTCAAGTAAACTTTTTTAACTGAATTGTATTCAGGGGCCGCTGCAAGGCAGTGCTATTGGGCAAACCTCTAACTAACATATTCAGAATCAATAGGTTAAATTGAGCACTTTATTAGTAACGCGTTTACAGTTCTTGGTCGTATTAGGTGCTTATTTTGGCGTAGGAAAAAGATTACCCTCTGTAGTTCCCATTCCAATCACCTAACTCCATTTACAGTCCTCGAAACTAGGTTGCCTTTAGACAGCGGCAATACATGTTGATGGTGAGGACTGTTCCCTTACCGGGTCATTTAGAAGCCGAATAAAAACCTGGCCCGCTTAACGCTGGCCTGGTTTATTCAGTTAACGATTCTTAGGTGTATCCGGATCGTTTTCTTCCATTTCCCGGCCATGAATCATATGGAAGGCAACTCGCTCGGATAACGCACTGATAGTCGCAGTAGGGTTTACCGAGATGGCACTCGGCACGATAGAGCCATCAGCCACGTAAAGACCCGGATAACCCCAGACTTCGCCCCATTCATTGACTACGCCGTCTTCCTTCTTATCCGACATAACACAACCACCCAACGGGTGAGCGGTAAGCAATTTACGCGATGGCCAATCCCAAAGCGGACTATTGATAAAGTGCCCACCAGACTTCTTACTGATGTCTTTAAGGTGACCAATCATGTCATCAAACATCGCACGGCTTTTTTTGTGCTTCCAATCCAGCTTTAATCGCCCACGCCAGTCCAAATAGATTTTTCCGTCCGCAGCATCTGTGCCCATGCCCAAGTAAGGTAAGAACTTCGTCATGTAGCCGCCATTAAAAATACGTTCCGCTTCAAAGTTAGAGGTAAGACCCAGACTACGCAGTAAATAATTCTTAGCCTGATCGACCACATTCCAGAGACGCCCTGTCGTCGGCAATATTCCATTCAAATACCACATAAATGGGTCAGGAAAGCCCAAGTCTTCAATGTATATATGCTGACTGTCCCCTTTGGTATAACCGACGCCAGCCGTAATACTTGGCCCCCTGCCCGCATCAATTTCTTTATCTTTGTAATGCGTGCCGGCAAATAGAAAATCTCCGTTGCCAGAGAAGTGCTTTCCTAAACGATCAGAGAGATTA
The DNA here is from genome assembly GCF_030159995.1 of Litoribrevibacter albus. Lineage (NCBI taxonomy): Bacteria > Pseudomonadati > Pseudomonadota > Gammaproteobacteria > Oceanospirillales > Oceanospirillaceae > Litoribrevibacter > Litoribrevibacter albus. The sequence continues at coordinate 353,011 of NZ_BSNM01000016.1, forward strand.
GGCAAGCTTTTGGTGCGATCACGGCACTCAAGCAATAATTGGTTGGAGCCTAGCGTCCCGCCGGAAACAACCACTTTTTTACCCTTAACAACACCGGCGACTGATGTACCTGAAACAGGATCTTCCGGTAGCTCCATAAACTCGACGTTATAGCCACCGTCGTGAGGTAAGATGTTGACGACCTGATGCAACGGATATACTTCTGCACCGTGCTTTTCAGCCAGAGGAATGTAATTTAAATCCAGGGTATTTTTTGCATTAACATGGCAGCCCAATAAACAGTTCCCACAATAGTCACATGGGCCTTGTTCCTGACCACCAGGGGATTTGGCTTCTTCGGAAAAGTGAACACAGATATCGATTTCTTCTGCTTGTTCAGACGTTGCAGCAACCGCCTCAATAAATGCACTGGTTCGCTTGGGAACCTCCCGGCCTTCTGGCGGCGTCAGCTTATTCGCTGCAAGCATGTCCTTTGCAACGTCATAGTATGGCTTCAAACTCTCTTTCGATATGGCTTTCGGCCAACGGGCCTGATCGAAGATCAACTCAGGCGGTTGAATATGTACATTAAAGTAATGCAGTGAACCGCCACCAACGCCTACGCCTTGAATCACATCCATGTTTTTAAAAGGCAAATACTCGATGAACCCTCGTCCTTCTTCTTTGTCTTTCTCATCCCAAAATGCATGATTGGCCACTTCACCGGTTGATCTGGGAAATTCTGTTTTAACCCAACGCCTGCCCTTTTCCAAAATACATACTGAGTTGCCCGCTTGCGCCAAACGGCACGCGGTAATAGCACCACCAAACCCAGAACCAATAACGACGACATCGTATTCTTCTTTCATCATTTCTATCCCTAGCAAGCCCTTTCAGAGGGTTTTGTTTTTTATCGATATGCACAGACGCACAACACAACAGGGATCAATGGAAAAAGCACGGAGAAGACAAAACTCGGATAACGCTCTTTAAAATCAATCAGGGGTACGACGATTCGTGATATACAGCCGACGATTCATTTCATGTTCATTGTAAGGTTCTCACTCAACCTTCGAACCATTGCCTAAGACCCAACGAATAACACCCAGAGGTAAAAGGCTGAACACTCGCAAATATGGCACAACACTTCGCGCTGTCACATTACACGCTATTACACGAACTTCAGTTATAAACGTCATTAGCTCCACGCAACGGCACGAACATAAGAACTATGTATGACATTGATTTTATTAACAAAATAATCAACAAGAGCGTAAACAAGAAACACATGGGCATGTATGAACTAAAATACCCTCTCTACAGTAAATGACGTGTTCACCTTATCTCGAACAATAGCCTTTGTTGGGGGCGTTGTTGGTTATCGCAACCTGTTGAAGAAATTAGTGGTTAACATACCTGTCAGCATGTATTAGGTTATTGTTTTAACGATATGTGTGTCAGGGCTTAAGACGCAGAATTAGGTGTTATGTGTAATTGTCATCTACTAAGAGCTATATATGGAATCGAGTAGCATTACAAAATTTAAGGAAGAACTAGTAAGAGTCCTGCCGTTTTTTCCGAATAACAAGGATACTCAGCAAGAACTCCTAGATCAGTCAATTTCATCTGTTATGTTTCACTACATTCATTGGGCATCTAGGTTTGTACCCAGCAGAAGGAGAAAGGTAATAATTGACCCACAAGTGACAAAGGACTCAAGGTGGAAGTTAGTAAAAGAGAGAATAAACATCCTTTTGGCCAAGGTAAGAGCAGGCGAAGACCTTACACCATACCTATCATTAAAAGCTCACACAAAAGGCTATACACCATCAGACAGAATACTAAGTGGTGAAGCGGACTGTTGGGATGATAAAGATTTTCTGCTAAACACAATGGGGTTTCACCATTTCCATTTAGGTAAAAGTATCAATGCGAAAGGAATCTCTGAACGTACGAATGAAGTAATCTTCGCGCGAGTATCAAGAGATGAGTTTCACGTCGCCGCAATCTTCGATCACTCAGTTTTTGACTCAGACAAAGACGAGCATGAGCGAATGAATGAAGAAAGAACTAGACTCTGGAAAATATATGATGACTTTTCCACTCAAGGACTTCCTCCTGGCACGGTCTACATGTCAAACCTTATTACGACATCCGGCCATCCTCTTCATATTCATGACATTACTAGAGAGTATACTCATGTACTAAACGAGCTAGACCACAAAATCAACAATAGAGAATTCGAGAACTCAGTTTATGAAGAAACTAAACTAATTAAGCCTAGAAAGAACAAGTTAGTATGGCATATCAACGACCTTGATCTAGGGCTCCTAGATAAAGCTAACCAGTTCTTCATCATTAGGTATGGCCCTGTATGAATAGCACCATTAACATAAGCGTAGGCAAGGTAACACTATAAGTACGTTTGCTGCAGGCGTTAACTATACAAGGTAATCGACATGGGTAGTCTTGATTCTTGGTCTGTTGAGTTTGAGAAAATTGGTTGGTTTATTCCTCCTTATGTGAGCATGAGCCAAATGGATAAAATCCTAAGCAAAAACGTTAAAAACCAAAGCTACATTACTCAAGCAGAGCTGGAAATAATATTGGCTGATCTATACTCTCCTCTCAATATGGCGAACCTATACGTAGAAAAATATTCCAAAACGCCTTTTATAAAAGACTATATAGAAGTCTTGGGCGATGGGCTGGAAGCCCATTTTCTTGGTTTGCATTATGCAGCTGTAGCAACCTTAATTCCGGTTGTTGAAGGTATTTCTAGAAGGTTGGCTAAAAAGAGGAATGTAGAGCATAGGTACATAAAGCAAACTATTAAAAACTTATGTGAAAGTTGTAAAACAGAAGTAAATAGCAGAAAACTAGGAGCATATGAAGAAGTAGAGTCAATGATTGATTCTTTCAAGGAATTCTCAACAAAGAAATTATATATCGATTCCAGCCAATACCCGCACAGTGACTATACTAACAGGAACGGTATTACACATGCTGCGTATGATGACTCAGATTACGGAACGCCTATTAACTTTTATAAAACAGTTGCAGCTATTAACTCGCTTTGTTTTTTATCCGAAATTGATTCCAGCTTATCTTGGTTTCCACCAAAAGAAAGTGAGTCCGGTTCGAAGATGTCTTTGTTTTTTTCTAAGTGTCAAGAGCAATCAAACATTAGAGAGAGAAGCTTTTAACAAGTACAGGTAGACTACTTCCCAACCCAGCCATCCCTAACCCCACCATCCCAAAACCCATATAGTGACTATTTTTTGCTCAGCTTTGAGCTATGGTAATTTTCAGCACGTCATTAATTCATCCTTACTACGCCCTGCTCGGTTGAGGGGTCAGGAACACTCCATGCATTTACCAACATCACTCAGTCTAATGGCTTGCTTAACTATGAGTCTCAATTCTTTTGCCAGCGATCACGCTGATACCCTGCTTACCAACGCCACGATTTACGGATACGAACAGGCCGATGCCATCGCTATTCGCAACGGGAAAATCCTCGATATCGGGGATAGCCAAACGTTGGCGGGCTATCGCACCGCCAACACCGAGGTCATTGATCTCGAACACGCCTTTGTGATGCCCGGTTTTATCGACAATCACAATCATGTCTTTGAAGCGGCGTCCGAAGCCGGGGGCAACTGTGAGTTGGATATGGATGCTCTTGCGGATGAGCAAATCCCCTATCTCAAAGCGTGCCGTCACCATGCCAACCCCGATGAGTGGCTGATGGGTTACGGTTTTTCGATTGATGCCGTACTGCATGAAGATAATCGTCATACGCCGCTGGAAGTGATCGACCGTATTTTTCCGGATCAACCCGTGGTGATCATGGAGCAGACCTCCCATTCAATGTGGGTCAATTCGGTTGCGCTGGCGGAGGCAGGCATCACCTCGCGAACGCCTGAGCCTCAAGGCGGGAAGATTCTGAAAGATGAAACCACCGGTGAATTGAACGGAATCCTGCTGGATAACGCCGGTGACATTGTGATGGAAATGGCCTGGAACAGCCTTAAGAATCAATTCGATCAGAGTTATAAAGGCTTAATGATCGGCTTGGCCGAAGCCGCTGCCCACGGCATTACCACTATTGGTGACGGTCGTTTGTATTGGAAACGCGGTTGGTATGAGGTGTGGAAAGAGGCGGAGAAAGCCGGTGATCTCACCGCGCGCGTTTCGCTTCGCCCGTGGATTTACCCGGCCGATACCATGACTCCTCAATTGGACTATCTGAAAACCATCCACACCACGGATCGCTCCGGCTTGCTGCTCACCAATCAGGTCAAAATGTACAGCGATGGTATCCTCATTAACGGCACCGCCAAAACGCTTGACCCTTACCATGATACTTACATTCCCGATGAACCGTACGGCATCAATTACATTCCGCCAAATCAGATGAAAACCTGGCTAAGTGAGTTGGCAACACTGGGCTACAGCGCCCATATTCATGCCATTGGTGACGGTGCCATTCGTGAATCGCTCAACGCCATTGAACATGTGAAACGCACACAAGAGAAACAACAAAGCACGAAACAACAAGCCACGAAATTACCCTACACTCTAACGCATGTGGAATTAGTGAACCTGAAGGATGTGCCGCGCTTTGCTGAACTGAATGTCACCGCCGATTTTCAGGTGGGTTCGGACTATGTAGCAGAACACGATCACAGCTGGGCCGAACCGTTTATTGGCAAAGAGCGCACTGATGCACTGATGAATCTTAAAGCCATTTATGACACCGGTGCTAACCTGTCGCTGAGCAGCGACTGGAATGTCCACAGCATTAATCCGCTGGTCGGCATCGCCAACAGTTTAAAGATGGGTGAGACTGGCTTACCCAATGTGCACGCAGCTATCGAGGCTTACACCATCAATGCCGCTAAGAGCCTGGGCATTGAGGACATCACCGGATCTTTGGATGTGGGTAAATCAGCAGACTTGGTGGTACTGGAAAACGATATTACTAAGCTATCGACCAGCCAAATTGCCAAAACCGAAATCTGGATGACGATGCTGCAAGGCAAGATAGTGTTTGATGTTGATAACTAGAGAAGCAACCTCTGCTCTAGATCAGAAGCTGGTGATGCTGCTGAAAAGCAGTGATCACCGCCTCGCCCCGCTTCGATAAGGCCAGTCCGTTGCGCCAGCACAGCTCCACTCGACGCTCGATGGCCTGAGTTTCAAAGTCGCAATCCAACGCCTTCAACTGACCGCTTTCGATCAGAGATGTCACAGCGTCTTTCGGCAAAAAGGCAAAGCCTTGGTTTTGGATGAGTAACTGAGTGACGGTGGAAACGTCTGAAAACACGCCATAGCTTGAGCTAAAACCATCATTCGAATCGACATCTGCGTCGCCCCACACTAACTCGCGGTACTGGCTCAATAGCGCGGTAGAGACCGTTTTCTCCTTGGCGAGCGGATGATCAGTACCGCACACCAATATCTCGTGATAACCGCCTAAACGACAATACTCAAACTGTGAGTGATGGACGATTTCCGACTCGTGAATCAGGATCAAATCCACTTCGCCAGAAACTAAGGCATCCACTAAGCCCGTTTTGTCATCACGATAGACCTCGACATTCAACGACGCCGTTTCCGAGGCTGAAAGAATCTCAGACACTGGCTGGATAAAGACGCTTTTAGGCAGGAAATGTTCAAGGCCGATGGTCAACACCGTCGGCTCTGAATCCGCCAAGGTATAAGCACTGTCGATGAAGTGATCCAGCTGACTAAGACTGTGGCTTAACGCGGGCAACAGGCGCTGCCCATCAGCAGTTAATGACGTCTTATTGCCACTGCGTTCAAAGAAGGTCACGCCAAGATCGCATTCCAAGTCCGAAATCCACTGGCTGACTTGAGGCTGCGTCTTACCTAACTTACGCGCCGCCGCAGAAATCGAACCGGTTTCAATGGCTAACAACAGGGCTTTCAGATGCAAGGTATTCATAAGCAATCAGTCTAGCGAACCATTGAGGATCAGCCCAATAACTGCTTACGCAAACGTTCAGCAATCTCTTCCGGGCGCTCTTGCATAAAGCAATGGCCGCCTTCCACTGTTTCCGCATGAAATGCCGTATGGCTTTTCAGTCGTTCAATGGAACGGGCTATGAACGGATAGGTTTTCTTCGCCGCCCAGATCTCTGTCGGTGTGGAAATGCGTTTCAACGACGGCCACAAACGTTTCGGGTAGGACGAGAATATATCGGCTTCGCGCTTCGGCGGGCACTTCAGGCTCACTCCGTCCTGGGTATCTTGCAGCGCATAATCCACATAGGATTGAAGGCATTCAGGTTGCCAGCCTTTGAAGGTGCCGCGTTCATGAAAATAGTCGTAGGCTGCCTGACGGCTTTCCCACTCTTGCGTACGAACACGCGCCTGCTTCGCCAGTGGTAGTTGTTGCAGTAAACCAAACAAGTCGATGGTCGCCATCACCCGTAACATGCCGGGCGGGAAAATCACCGGATCGAGCAAAATCGCCTGATCAAAACAGTGCTTGTCTTTGGCCATCATCAAGGAAGTAATCACGCCACCAAAGCTGTGCCCCACCGCATAAATCGGCACCGCTTGTGGTAATAAACCGGAGAAATGATGGACCACTTCCAAAGCCAAGCTCGCGCACTTGTTCCAGCCCATAAAACGGCCGCCGGTGTCGCTGTCGCCGTGGCCCGGCAAGTCGGTGATCAACAGATCGAAGTCGTTCAACAACGGCTTGAGCATAGGTAAGTAAGTGAGCCCACAAAATCCATTACCGTGCAGGAAATGAATGATCGGCTTGCCAGAAAAACGGGTTCGCCAACCTCGCAAATTAAATCCGCTACGGACTTGATACGACCACGGTTCTAATTCTGGAATCATGAAATACCCTACCTAATCACTGTTCTTGTTGGTTTGGAACATCTTAATAACTTTAAGAAGGAAATACATAACAATTGTTAAGGAACCACTGAACAGCATCCTTAAGCCAAAACAAATAACAAAATGTTCATCAGACATGTATATTACGACCAAAACATGTGAACTATTTGTTTGCATGAGTGAGATCGGGAAGATAATCGCTCAAAGATGGTTAATACGAAGGGAATGAGATGACGCTGGAACAACTTCGCGCATTGGACGCCGTGGTAATCTACGGTTCGGTGAGAGCCGCAAGTGCTCAATTGTATAAAACGGCACCGGCCATCAGTGCCTTGATTAAGAATCTGGAAACGGATGTAAACATTCAGATTCTCAGCCGCGACAGTTACCGCCCTAAGCTCACCCAGGCTGGGGAAGTCTTTTATGAAAAGGCGCGAAAAGTCCTCAACGAAGCAGAGCAACTCAAAGCCTTATCGCAACGGATTTCCGGCAACAGCGAACTGTTGATCAATATCGCCATTAACGCCATCTGCCCGATGCATCCTATTCTGAATACCCTAAAGCAGATCGAACAAAATCATCCGAATACCCAAATCAATGTATCCAGTGAACACATGGGCGGAGCCATCGAGCGGCTGAAACATGGTGAAGCCGATCTCGCCATTACCACCACCATGAACTTTGATTCCCGACTGATGGAAGCCAGCCATTTGATGGATGTCACCATCATTCCCGTTGCGCATCATTCCTATCCGTTAAGCCAAATGGAGATGATGATTCCAAGGTACGAAGTCCGAAAATACACCCAAGTGATTGTCAGTGATTCCAGCCGACACGATGAGAAGTTGTCGTTGGATGTGGTAGAAGATGGCAAACGCTGCCATGTCACTGACATTCCCTCTAAAAAGGAAATCATTCAGGCCGGGCTCGGCTGGGGCGGGCTACCCCAATACGTTGTTCAGGATGAACTTGACTCCGGTGAACTGGTGGCATTGAACGTCGAAGGCTATCCACCGCGCATTTCCCCTATCTGCCTGATCCGAAGAGGCCATGACCACGCAGGCCCGGTGGCTCAGGAAATCTGGGAAAACCTCAAGCTCCAGCTTAACGATGTATGAGCTTAGTGCGCTCATAAGGGCTGACTCTGAAAAGCAGATTCTCTAAAGAACACCAACACTGAAAAAAGCACAGAAAAACAAAAGCCCGCCGAATCAAGGCGGGCTTGCTCAAAGATATCCGGGAGTTAACCCTCGATACCAGACTCAACGTCATAGGCACGCAGCATCGCTGAATAGCCTACAGAAGGCTCGAAGTACTGTTGTCTCACCGCAAGATACTCGGGATCAGAGAAGAAGGCTTCTTTCTTCGCCTGGTCACAGAATCGGATGATGAACACCCGGTTCACCGCCTCTTCCAGCGGGCTCTTCAATAACTTATCCACAGACAGATCAAACACAAAATCGCCCTGATACTTCTGAAGAATCGGGTACATGCCTTCGCGATACGCCTGATAACCCGCTTCGTCTTCTACTCTCACGCCTACATGAATTTCATACGCCATAATCACTTTCTCCTAACAGTCTTTAATGATGAGTATCCTAAACCCTGGTTACCCTAAGTGGTGCCCGGCTACATGACCGCCATCGACATTTATGATGGTGCCAGACACAAAATCGTTCGAAATTAATTGCTCAACCATCGTCGCAATATGCTCACCTTCACCGATACGATTCAGTAAATGTAAGCCAGCCAAGCTGTCCGAATCATCAATGCCATTTCTGGCATGCATTGGTGTCCGAATGATGCCAGGTGCAATGGTGTTGACCCGAATGTTGTCCTTTCCAAATTCCGCCGCCAGCTGCACGGTCAATCCATGAATGCCGCCTTTACTGGATATCGGTGCCGTCGCCGGAACCCCGCCCAAGGCATGATTCACCAGCACTGTGCCCATGTTGATCACACTGCCACCGCCTTGTTGTTGAAGTAACGGAATAACCTTCTGTGTGAGGAAATAAGTGCCTTTTAGGTTGGTCGACAAGTACTGGTCAAGATCGGCTTCCGTCACCTCTAAAAAAGGTTTTGGTGAAAAAATCCCGGCATTGTTGACCAGCGCATCGACCTTACCAAAGGCTTCTAACGTCGCAGCCACCAACTTGGCGCGGTCGGTCTCTATGGCGACATCACCAGCTACAGTGATGACGCGTGACTTATCATCAAAACCGGCCGCAACGGCTGACAAACGTTGTTGATCTCTGCCATGCAGGGCAAGGGCATACCCCGCCTGATACAAGTGCTCGGCAATACTTACGCCCATTCCGCTGGACGCTCCGGTGACAATCACTACTGTATTTTTAATCGACATACGCGACTCCTCTCTTTGAGTTAACCGTCATTGGTTAAACCCAGAATAGAGAGAAAGCCGTGAGAGAGATATTTGCGAAATCTTTAGAGAACGTTAACTTTTAGTTAACAGGTTGAAGAGGCCCAGCATTGAACCTCTTCAGACATGAAATATTGATGAGACGGGTTACAGCTTGAATTTAGCCACCTGAACTTTCAGCTCATTCGCCAGCGCCAACATTTGCTCACTGACTTCTTTACCGCGAATGGCGTCTTTACTGGATTCATCGGCTACTTCACTGATGCGTTCAGTACTTTGGTTAATCTCATCCGCCGCCAGATTTTGCTGTTCCGCCGCGCTGGCGATCTGACAGTTCAATGCATCCAGCTCTTCGATCTGCCCTGTGATTTCCAACAACAGACTGGCCACATTGGTCACGTCTTCCGCCTTGTCACTGGCTTGCTGGCTCACCGAGGTCATCGACTCGACGGCATTTCCTGCGTCTTGCTGTAGCTGGCTGATGGTTTTTTGAATGGTATCGATGGACTCTCGGGTACGAGTCGCTAACGAGCGCACCTCATCGGCCACCACCGCAAACCCACGCCCTTGTTCACCGGCACGGGCCGCTTCAATGGCCGCATTCAATGCCAACAAGTTGGTTTGTTCGGCAATGCCGTTGATCACTTCCAGGACACTGCCCACTTCGTTGGTGCGTTCGCTCAACTCGGTGATTTTTTGGGTATTTTCAATCACCTGATCGCGAAGATGATTGATGCCATTCTTGGCGTCTTCCACCAGACTCAAACTCTCGGCAGCTTTATGGTTCGCCATCTCTGATTTCTGAGACGCTACTTGCGTGTTCTGTTGAACTTCGGTGGCCGACGCGTCCAACTCGACAATCGCCGCTGCCACCGAATCGGTGCCCTTCTTGTTATTGATCATCGAGTTCTTGGTGAGATCAGAAATTTCATCCACGGTCTCAGCCGCCTCCACCAGTCGATTCGCAGAATCCGCAACAAACAAGTAACTGTCTTTGAATTTATTCATCATGCTGTTCAACGCTTTACTGACCGCGCCTAGCTCGTCGTCATGATGAACAATGATTTCCTGATTCAAGTCGAGATTGTCTTCCACCGACTTAATCGTCTTTTGCAGACGTTTGAGACGGAATAACACCAGGCGATTGAAAATGAAGCCTAAAATGGAGAAACCGATGATGGTAAAGATCAGTTGCATGATCGCAGCTTGAGTCACTGAACTAACAATGGATTCATCCACTTCAGTCATATCGTAAGTCAATTTGACCGCACCCAGTACTTCCCCTTTGTTCACCTGGTGACAGGTTAAACAGTTGGTGCCGGAATAATCATCGGTGGCTTTGATTGGAAGAATCAACGACATCAAGCGTTGACCATCCTGTTCAAAAAATTCGAAGGACTTATCTCCGCTCAAACCACGACGCTCAAATTCATTTTTCGCGGACTGGTCGCTGTGCCCTGCACCAAACACATTGGTCACGCCTTTACCACGGATAATCCGTGCTTCCACAATGGATTTATGGCTGAGCATCTTTTTCTGCATGATCTGACGATTGGCAATGGTGCCGGTCAACATCATGGCATTGACTGAATCGAAGTAATTCAAAGCCATGTTTTCAAGGTTTTGCTCAACCAAGTCTTCGGTCAGACCTTTTTCGTCGTAATAGAAAAAGATCACCGTTGAACCCAATAAAATTAGGGCAATGCCTAATAACGTCAGTTGAATTCTGCGAGCCAGCGACATACTTGAAAACATAAGTTCCTCATCATCGATTTGATAATTGAAGGTCGGCAGGATATCGAAAAGTAGTAGACGGTTTGGTTAAGATTTGTGATTTCCATTGAACCAGATCAATAAATAATCACTTTTTAATCTTTGTTGTTATTTCAGCATCCCATGCCAACAAAAAGCCACCGGTTAACTCGATCAAAATCAACCAGTGGCTTTTCAATACATCGGCTTGTTAGGCTGCAACTTTAGCAAACCCTTCGCGATCGTGTGGTTTATCAAAGTCCAGTTTTGGCCCTTCCGGTACTACTCGGGTAGGGTTGATAGTGGCATGGCTGTAATAGTAATGGCGCTTGATGTGTTCCATATTGACCGTGTCCTTCACGCCCGGTACTTGATACAACTCGCGCACGTAGTTTGAAATGTGCGGATACTCTTCCAGTCGCTGTTTATTGGTCTTGAAGTGACCGTAATACACCGCATCAAAACGAATCAAGGTCGTAAACAGACGCCAATCCGCTTCGGTGATTTGATCCCCCACCAAGTAACGTTGCTGGCTTAATCGATCTTCCAGCCAATCCAGTGCATCAAACAAGTCGTTATACGCTTCTTCATACGCAGCTTGCGTGGTCGCAAACCCGGCACGATACACGCCATTATTGATGCTGTCATAAATCCGCGCGTTCACTTCGTCGATCTCGGCACGCAGTGCCTCGGGATAGAAGTCCTGAGTGTCACCGGTAAGGCCATTGAAGGCACTGTTGAACATCCGAATGATCTCTGCCGACTCATTGCTGACGATGGTTTCGGTCTTTTTATCCCACAACACTGGCACCGTCACACGCCCGGTGTAATCCGGCTTAGCCTTGGTGTAAAGCTGATGCATGAATTCAAATCCGTACAGTGGATCATTAATCTCACGCTCGGGATAGGTCTTTAGTTCCCAGCCGTTATCCAGCATGTCCGGACTGACTACGGTTACGTCGATATACTCTTCCAAGCCTTTCAGAGCACGGAAAATCAAAGTGCGATGCGCCCAAGGACAAGCTAATGAGACATACAGATGATAACGACCTTTTTCCGCTTTAAAGCCCGCCTCTCCGGTTGGCCCTGCTGAGCCATCTTCCGTCACCCAGCTGTGAAATTTGCTCGCTTCACGCACGAACTTTCCTTCTGAAGACTTTGTGTCATACCACTGATCAACCCATTTACCTTCAACCAATAAGCCCATAGCAATCTTTCCTTCAACGTATATGTATGATTAACAATATGTACGATTAACAATGTATTTGTATGATTAGCAATGTGTACGATTAACAATGTATTTGTATGATTAGCAATGTGTCTGAAATAGGATCAAAGCTAAGGCTTCTGATTATTCAGAAGCCAAACGTTTAGCGATGATGTTATCAATTGACAAACTTCCTGCCCCGGCAAAGATCAATGAAACGGACGCCGCCAATAACGCCAAACCGAACTCGTAGCCGTTGTTACTCAAGAACAACCCGTTTTCTAAATGCACAGTGACAATAGCCACCAGCAAAGTTAATGCTGCTACGACGGCCGCTGGACGAGTCAGAAAACCAAGAATCAAGGCCAAACCACCAAAGAACTCAGCAGAACCCGCCAATAACGCCATCAAATAACCTGGTTCTAGGCCAATCGACGCCATCCACTGACCTGTCCCTTCCAAGCCATAGCCCCCAAAGGCACCAAACAATTTTTGGGCACCATGGGCCAGTAAGATAATTCCGACCGGAATACGCAATGCCAGCGATGCAATACCTGCGTCAGTTGCTAAAAGTTGTTGGAAGAATGTTTTGTTTAATGTGGTCATGATCGTCTCCAAAGATTGTTTGTGTGCGCCGTAACGCGATAACAACCATAATAGACATCGATCACTTCGATTAAAAATACAATAAATAGACAGAATTAATCTATTTAACTGATATTTATTTAAAGCCTTTACTTAAGATCTTTGGTTAAACTAAACGCCCCTCGAAGCTCCCCCACGGAGAACCCCGTCGCCTGATCCTGTGGATACAGCGACTTAATGTGTTGCTGCAATTGAGGATTCATCTCTGACCCATGGCAGGCAAGACACACAGCCCCGGTTGGAATCGCTTTCATGTATCGGAATTCTTTATTCACCACGTCAGCGTATTCAAGCGTCTGAGGATCTGTGCCGTTAGCCAACTGGGTTTCAAATGTCTTAAGAACCTCTTGCTCCCATAGCTCAGGCCGATTGGCCGGGTTACGGACTTTGAGCGCCGTTCGAGACACCTTCCACCCTTCTGTACTGACTGATTCCGCAATGGCCGGAGCCTCAAGATTGCACACAGTAACCGCACTGATAGCGCCTTCTGACTGCAGCGTTTGCTTTAAGGTCTGTTTGAGTTGTTTACCAAAGGCTTTGACTTTAGTCCGGGCTTCCACCGTTAGATCACCGAGCGATGCCTCTGCTGGCTGCGCTTCTTGTGCTATCACCGTTAGAGGAACACTTAACAAACCACATAGAACTACCGCATAAGAACTGTTCGCTCGTAATTTCATAACTTACCCTTAATATTAGATATAGCTAATTTAGATATAACTTATACATTAAGTACTGGTCATAAATCAAGCAAAGACTAAAGACCTGCAAAGGAAACACAGACAAGTTCCCACACAGAGTTAGAAATGGCACAGCCCCATTAGGCTCTTTCTGACAGGCCGTTTATGACAGGCCCGTGATGAGCGGTTCTTGATAACAGGAAGGTCGCTTTAAGCACGCAGGCTTGGTTCGCCGTTAAAAGAAATCAGGATGAGGAAAAAGAAGGACAATACAGTGAAAGCAGGAAGCTTCACCCCATGATGATACTTATTCTTGTGATCCCATCGTTTGGCGACACCATCGTTTGGCGACACCATCGTTTGGTGACATCATCGTTTGGTGACCCACAGAATAAATATCATCCTGGACTGACAGAGTTTTATGATTAGAAGTTCAGCGTTTCAGTCGCACCAGCGGCCAGAGTCACGTCAGAGGTTCCATTAAAGGTTAAAACTTCATCTACCTCAGAGTCGTCTGCATCACAGGTATAACTCAAGGTGTAATCACCCGCTTCCAGGAAGGCCGCAGTGTAGCTATAGACACCACCTTCTTCACTGAAGTTAACAGAAGCCGAACTCAAGGGTTCAGGATCGGTGCCATCCAAATCGTCAGGCGTTACACCTGCACCGGAGAACACATACACCACACCACTGTAGGTATTTGCATCAGCACACTGCGCTGCAATCACGTTAGCATCCACTTCACCCGAAATGGTGCCCACCTCGGTGTCGTCCACTAACCGCAGAGACGGTCTTAACTTGTAGTCCCCGTTTGCAAGCACCACGGATTTTCTGAGATCAAAATCGATGGTGTAATTTGCATTGCCAGATGCCGTAATGGTAAAGCCGGAATTCAGTTTCAAGCCGGATTGAGAACCGCTTGGAATATCCAGCTCATACTGAGTGCCACCAATCTGGATGTAGGAATCCATGACATTATCTTCTTCGGCATTCACCGCCAGACGTATCCAGTTATAGTTGCCGGCTTCCAATGACTGATCACTCAGTAACTCCGCAGAACTACCATTCTGTTGCGCTAACAGATCAATGGTCTTTGGTGTATCGAAGGTGATAGTAATGGACTCGCCATCAGCGGGTTTAAGTTCAACACCGGTAAATTCCACTACCACGTTCTCAGCATCATCCACAGGAGCATCGGTAACCGATAATGAAAATGAGCCTTTTTCAGAAGAGCTTGAACTGCTGCCCCCGCCACAACCGGTTACAGCTAGTGGAAGAACGGCCAACAGAGGTAAATACTTAATTGCAGACATCAACAAACTCCATACTTTAAATCTAGAAACAGTACAGATACGACCAGAAGAGGTATCCATTATTTCTTACAAGTGTTCCATACAAGTATAGTTGGTGTCGGCAGGGCCTGAGTGCAAAGAAGATAAACGCTTTTGTAACCAGCGGTTAGCTTACGGTTTCTTTATGAATTATTGTGGACAAGCTCACAATCGACCGCTTTACATCCTTTAGGACAGAGCATAAAGCGGGCAGTAAGCATTACACCAAATTTTCCAGCGGCTTTTTGGAAGGAGGTTCTTCACCTCGGAAGAAGGCTTTGATTCTCACGATGCCCGTTTTTACATCCTCCAAAATCAGATAGTGACATGGAATCAGGATCAAGGTGATAAAGGTCGCAAACAACACCCCAAAGCCTAACGAGATCGCCATTGGGATCAGGAACTGCGCCTGCGTACTGGTTTCAAACAACAGCGGCAAGAGCCCCAGGAAGGTCGTTAATGACGTCAGAATCACCGGACGGAAACGCGCCGCGCCGGATTCTCGCACAGCCATTTCAATCGGCATGCCCTCTTTGACTTTACGATTGATGAAATCCACCAGCACCAGGCTGTCATTCACCACAATGCCCACCAGCGCCATCATACCCATGATACTCATCATCGACAGATCTATGCCCATTAACCAGTGACCACCAATGGCACCGATGAAGGCAAAGGGAATCACCGACATCACAATGAACGGCTGGCTGTAGGAACCAAACGGAATGGCGAGCAAGGTATAAATCGCAAACAACACCAACGCTCCACCCCAAAGAATGGTGGTAAAGGAATCCCTTTGTTCCGCCGCTTCCCCTTCCAACGACACTTGTACGCGAGGATACTGAAGCAACAGTTCATCCAGATAACCCACTAGGTCTTCGGTAAGCAGCGTCATATTGACCGAAGTCTTGTCGATGTCAGCGATGACATTGACTGCACGGTCTTGTTCAACGTGGTAAATGGTTGAAGGCGAACGCCCCCAGGTGGCTACCGCAATATCACCAAAGCGCGTTTGATCACCACTTGGCGTGGTAATCAGCAGTTCATCCAGATCCGATAAAGAGGCCCGTTCTTCGACCGGATACCGTACCATCACTCGGATGTCGTCCCGCCCTCGCTGAATGCGTTGGGCTTCATTACCGTAAAACGCCTGGCGTACCTGTCGGGTGACGTCACTGAGTGTAAAGCCCAAGAGTTCGGCTTCGGGCAGCAAGGTAATTTGAAGTTCTTGCTTGCCATCAGAGAGGTTGTCACTGATATCAAACACCCCTTCGTAGGTCGCCAACCTGGCTTTCACCTTATCAGCCACGTCGTTTAAGGCATTAATATCCTGACTGACCAATTGAACGTCGATCGGGTCCCCCGGACGGCCGATTTCTGCCCGGAAGTTAAGCTGATCGACACCGACAATCGGGCCAATATTTTCACGCCATTCGCGAACCAAAGTGGCACTGTCTATCGACAAGGAGCGATGCTCTGGCGGCATGATCTCGAAACGTACCGCTCCGACGTGAGATTGTCCCGAAGAACTGCCCCGGGCAACTCCCTCGGTGGCTAATACGTTTTCAATAATGCTTTCCCCGGTCACAGGGTCAATGTACTTGGCTTGTAAATCAAAGGCGGCTTGCTCAATCCGGCGCACCACCTTTTGTGTTTCCACCAGCGGCGTTCCTTCTTCCATATACAGAGTGGCACGAGCCGTTTCACTTTGAATTCGCGGGAAGAACACAAACCGGGTCCACCCTTGAGAAATCAACCCAATGGTTACCACAAACACACATACAAAAGTAAACCAGGTCAAATAACGTCGGTTCAGGCAAGCATTCACCACTGGTCGATAGATATGCTGAACGAACCAGACTAAGCCATTCGCGCAGGATCGCTGAAGGCGCACCAGTAAGGGTGGTCGACTGCCATAATCTTTCAGTTGTTTGATGTGTTTTAGGTGAGCAGGAAGAATTAACTTACTTTCAAGTAAGGAGAACAGCAGCACCGGAATCACCACAAAAGCCACTTGAGCAAACAGCACACTCAACCGACCTTCAATGAAGACGAACGGTAAAAACGCCACCACCGTCGTTAAGATGCCGAAGACCACTGGCACCGACACTTCTTTGGTACCATTAATCGCAGCCGCCAGCCCGTTGGGGTCCCGACTGTAATGACTGTAAATGTTTTCACCGGTGACGATGGCATCGTCCACCACGATCCCCAACACCAGAATGAAACCAAACAAACTGAGCACGTTAACCGTTACCCCCAAATACGGCATCAAAGCAAATGCACCCATGAAGGTCACAGGGATACCGACCACCACCCAGAACGCAATGACCGGTCGTAAAAACAAGCCCAATAAGATACTGACCAGCAACGCCCCTTGCCAGGCATTGGTCAACAAGGTCTGGATGCGGGCACGAATGATCGAAGCATCATCATCCCAGATACCGATATCAATGTTCGGCGGGAAACGTTCACGATTGTCTTCGAGATACGCGTGAACAGCATCGGACACCTGAATGGCACTCTCATCACCCACACGGTAGACATTGACCACGGCCGCCAGTTTTCCATTAAAACGGGTAAAGATCGGGTCTTCTTCGAAACCGTCATCGATGGTTGCTAACTCCCCTAAAGTCAGCTCTGAGCCGTCTTCAAATCGCTTCACCACGATGCTGGAAAATTGGCCGTAATAATACGCTTGCGCCTTGGCGCGCAGTAAAATCTCACCCGACGGAGAACGAATACGACCTGCTGACAAATCAATGGATTGAGCCTGAATCACACTCGCCACATCATTCAAGGTCAATCCAAACTGACGCAACTTATGTTCAGACACCTCAATGCCGATTTCATAAGGGCGAACGCCCTCAAGGTCTGTCTGTGTCAGCTCAGGCAAGCGAACTAATTCATCCCGAACCTGACGGGCTAATTCATTCAGTTCTTTCTCATCTAGATCCCCGAACACCACCACGCTTAATACTTCCCGTTTGATCAACGGACGTTCCACGACCGGACGCTCCGCATCGGCCGGTAAGGTCGACAAGGCATCGACACGGGATTTGATATCATTCAATAGCTTCTGAGGGTCCGCCCCTGCTCGGACCTCGGCAGTTACGGTGGCCGAGCCTTCCGAAGCGCGCGAAGACAAAGACTCGATGTCCGGTAAATCGGCAATCGCCTCTTCAATCTTATTCACCACTCCGGTTTCCATGTCTTCCGGTGTTGCGGCACGATAAGCCACCGAGACATTTACCGTTTCCAGCTCAAAGGTCGGGAAGACTTCCACAGGCACCAATCGCAGCATGGTGAAAACACCCGCAATGACGATCATCAACAGGAGTAAATTCGCCGCCACATGGTTACGGGCAAACCAGGCAATCATGGCGTGACTCCTGTACCACGAATTGAGTCCTGAGAGGTATCAGGCTTCTCCGTCTTTGCCAATAGCTCGCCATCGCGTTTTATGACCGCGACTTTTGTCCCTGAAATGGCATAACTCAACGGCGAGGACACCACTTCATCATTTTCAGAAAGCTGCTCTTTCAAAGCCGAATCCAGCTCAACCACGACGACATTTTTATCCTGCCAGGCAATCTCGACGTTTTGTTTTTGCAAACGCTGATCGGTCACTTTCCACACGTACTCGCCGTCGACCAACGCCGTTCGTGGCAACACAATCACATCATGCAACTGTTTGCCCTGAATTCGAGCCACCGCATAATCACCTGGCAACAACGGCCACTGACTGTTCTCTTGCGGTTCAATCTCGGCGATCAATTGTAATTGACGGCTTTGAGCGTCCACTTCACCGCCATCCCGAACAATACGCGCCTGCCAGAGTTGACTATGATGGCCTTCACCCACTTCCAACAGCACATTATTTAATTCACTTAGCTGGGTGCCGTTTTCAATGGAACGCCAATCCAGCAACGGACGCCAGCGCGCAGAAACGGGTAAGGTAATTTCCAGACGAAGACCTGAGATTTCGGCCAATTGATAGCCAGGCGTCACATAGTGCCCAAGATCCACCGACTGACTGAGCACAAAGCCATCAAACGGTGCCTGAATTCGGGTTCGTTCCAGATCCAGTTTTGCTTTATCCAGTTGTGCTCTGGAGGAAACCAACGCCGCCTCTGCCGCCGCCAATTGCGGTTTACGCAACACCAAATCCGGCGGTTCGGACGCCTGATTTAATGTTTTGGATAATCGCTGCCAATCGCGCAACGCCTGTTCTGCCTTGGCCTTTTCTTCATCCAGCGCCAACTGCGCCTGGCGCAGATTGGCTTCGGCCAGTGTCACAGCAACCTCATAATCTCTCGGGTCAATGGTTAGTAACCAATCGCCCTGCTTAAAACGACCGCCTTTGCGTAGCTGTTCGGAAATTGCCACCACAGTCCCTGACACTTCCGCAGCCAAGGTCGATTCTGTCTGAGCTTTCACTAGCCCGCGACTGGGCATCTCTACCTGATAGGAAGACACCTTAGCCATCACAGTTTCCACCTGAATCACGGTTTCAGCCTTTGGCGGGCGTTTCTTTGCGTCCGGTTTCAACGCCACCAACGAATAGAGAATCAAGGCAGTCAATGCAATGACTAACACAGGTAACGACAAACGAATCAATTTCGACATCTAAGGTTCCTGAACAAAAACGAGTTCATCACTGGACGCCTGACTGGCTCCATCGGATGAGGCGAACACCACAAACTGACCGCCTAACGCCTGATGTAGCTGTATGCGGTTTTGAAAATAACTGGTTTCTAATTGCATCAAACGACTGGTACGCTCAAAGGCTGTGCGTTGCGACTGCAGCCAGGTATTGAGGTTATCAAGGCCCGATAGATAGCTCTCAAAGGCTTGCTGTTCGGCTTGCTTTGAGACAGCCACTGCATCTTTGGCCGTTGCCATTTGCTGAGCAATCCAGTGATCGTTATCGATGCTTTGTTCCACTTCTGAAAAGGCCGTGAGCGCTGTTTGTCGATACTCGGCAATGGCCGCTTCCAACAAATGCTGCTGGCGTTGTTCTTCATTGGCCAACTGACCGGCATTGAAGATCGGAGCCGTCAGCCCACCCAAGGCGTTCCAGATCAACTCATCGCCCCGAAGCACATCCGACAAGGTATCACTGCTGGCTCCGACACTGCCAGTCAGGGTGAATCTCGGCAAACGATTCGCACCGGCCACCAACACATTGGATTGCTGACTCATCACCGCCGCATAGGCGGCGCGAACGTCCGGTCGTTGCTCTAGCAGTCGGGATGACAAATTCGTACGCAACGTCGGTAAGTTAATCGGTAATGCATCAGGAATATCGTTCACGAGCGAAGGATACCGGCCCAACAACACCGACAGATCCCGCAATGCCTGATTTACCGTCTGTTGTCGCTCCAACACGGCGGTTTGACCATTGATCCACTCTGCCCGAGCCGAATAGACATCCAGCGCCTCTCGAACCCCGGATTTAAACCCGTCTTCGATCACATCCAGACTGTCTTTTAAACTTTTCTCCTGAGCTTTCGCCAATTGATATTGGCGCTTACTTTCGATGGCCTCAATCCAAGCCAATGCCACCTGCGCGGCCAAGGATTGTTTTGCTGATTGATAGAGAAAGGTTTGTTCCTGATAACTCATCAACGCCGCTTGTTCGCTGTCCGACAAACGCCCCCAGACATCCAGCTCCCAGCTTAAATTCAATCCCAACGAATAGTTATTCGTGGTCATTCCTGACGCGGCACGTTGACGACGGCCTTCAAAACTGGCTTCAATTTCTGGCCATAGTTTGCCCGAGGTAATTTCAGCCTGGGATCGAGCCGCCAACACACGAGAGGCAGACGCCTTAATATCCTGATTGTGAGCCAATGCTTCCTTAATCAACGAATCCAACGACTCAGACGCAATCACTTGGTGCCAGGCTTGGCTTACGCTTTGATCAGCCTCTGCGGACCACTGCTTAGGTATCTCAAACCCGGACAACGCCTCACCGCTGGTGCCGTCAGGAACCGTCTCGGACAAGGTCGAACAGGCGCCAAGCAGGCCAACAAGAGCCAATGAAATCAGAGATCTAATAGAAAAAATGACACTTAAACGTTTACGCATTGCGTTCTGCTAGTCTTTTTAAACGGCCAAATTGGAAAATGAGAATCATTCTATAGTAAAGAATTCATTCCACCACAGACATATAATTAATCAAAGCGGCTTTACCCTTCTTTATTGTAGCTTTACGCAGCAGACATAGAATTTGGATCATCACATCCGGTTATTCATAGACAGCAAAACTAGCACAAAATTTATGGCAATTTTCCTACAGCTTACTCACCACCTGATGCAAAGGGGTTGTCTATAGTTATCTCCCCACAGGGATAAATAAGGAGACATCACAATGCCAGAATCGTCGATTCCCAGTATTCAGATTCATACGCCAACCGCGTTATATCAGGGTGATCAGAACTCAGACAAGATGAACGAATGGCAACGCCATGAAGTGGAAATTCTGAGGCAGGAACGACAGCAATTGGAAAGGCGATTAAGGCAACAGGAAAGAGATTAATAAGCGGAAAGCGCTTTCAGTAAGAATCAATGAGTAAAATCAATGGGGTCAGAGTAAGTAATAAAAATATTGGCAAAGCCAGACTTTTATTCCATCACGAATGCCTATTACTCTGACCCCATTGATATAGATATTTAACGCAGAGTAATCAAGCGCAATAGCTTTCAGGCTTTACTGTTGATGCCAAAACGGCATCCCCACCGTCGGCGTACTCGGGCTGGCGGTTTGGCGCTTCAACATCAGTCCCGCTTTATACGCCAAGCGCCCGGATTCCACTGCAGCCTTAAAGGCTTGCGCCATCATCACAGGTTCCGCTGCCTTGGCAACCGCCGTGTTAAGAAGCACAGCATCAAAGCCCATTTCCAACGCTTCTGCAGCTTGTGACGGAGCACCAATACCAGCATCGATGATTAAAGGTACATGAGTAATCCGCTCACGAATACTGCGAAGATTATATTTGTTCAATAAGCCCTGACCTGTGCCAATGGGAGCACCCCAAGGCATCAAGACTTCACATCCGGCATCCAACAAGCGCTGGCAAACCACCAGATCATCGGTGCAATACGGTAAGACTTTAAAGCCCCGTTTGATTAACTCAGAAGCCGCTTCAATCAACCCATAAGGATCAGGCTGCAGATTGTAATCGTCGCCGATCACTTCCAGCTTCAACCAATCGGTTTTAAAAATCTCTCGTGACATTTCAGCCAGGGTAATGGCTTCTTTGGCGGTTTTGCATCCGGCGGTGTTCGGAAGCAGTTTCAGACCCATTTGCTGAATGTACTGCCAAATCTCATTGGCTTCACGCTGTGCTGCGGCCGCCCCTATCCCAGAACCGCCAATACCGGAGGCTGGGGCATTACTGGCCATTTGGCGACGTAGTGACAAGGTAATGATTTCGGCGCCCGATGCCTGAACCGCGTCGTGCATAATCGCAGGAGACGGATACAAGGCCGAGCCGATTAACATACGGCTGGAGAACGTTTCACCGTAGAGCGTTAATAGATCTTGTGAAGAATCCTTATCCTGATTTATAGAGCCCTGATTTATAGAGCCCTGATTTATAGAGCCCTGATTTATAGAGCCCTGAGTAATAGCGTCTTTAGTCATCATTAGCCTCCTGCAATCGGTGATAACACATCAATCTGATCGCCCGACTGAATGGCCTGTTCGGCATACAAGGAACGAGGCACAAATTCACTGTTCACGGCCACGGCAAAATCGCCTTCAAACGCCAATTCCTTCAGAAGAGACTGCAGGGTGTCTGACGATACCTGCTTGGTTTCACCGTTAACCAGAACTTCCATTCCGCTACCTTATTCTATTGCTCGTTCTCTAAAATTTAATCGACCTTGTCATCGATCTTTTATTCTGCCGTTTAATCAGTCTTTTAATCGATCTTTTAATCAGCCGATTAATCGACCAGTGCCGGATCAATCTCGGCCAACACCTGATTCACCACCACAGGGCTCAGCAAGTAACCATGACGATACAAGCCATTGGCTTGAATTAAGCCATCTTCCACGTTCACCACGGGCAAGTTATCCAGCATAGCAGGTCGACAGTTTACCGACTGCTCAACAATTCTCGCTTCCGCAAAGGCTGGGTGAACCGTATAGAGCGCACTGCTTAATTCCAGGCAGGATTGTACACTCATTGGTGACATATCGCTGCTTTCAATTTCAGTCGCACCAATCACAAAGTGATTGTTTGGCTTAGGCGCCACGTACAGTTTATATCTTGGATGCATTAAACGTATGGGGCGGTTCAACACCACATCATGACTCTCAACGTTGAGCACTTCCCCGCGCACGCCTCGAAGCCCCTCTAATTGTGGTTTGGCACCCAATCCTCGGGTATCCAATACCAAATCAAATCGGTGTGTTTGTTCTTGATCATCAATAATCAGATTAGGCTCGCAGCGGACCTTGGTTTTGGGCACCAAAGTCACATTTAAGCGTTTTAAGTCCGCCAATAAGCCATGAAGAATACGCCGATTGTTGAGATCGCCCTCAGGCTTGAGGAACAAGGCATGATCAAAGTGCGACAGTGCGGGTTCTAGTGTTCGAATACCAATGTGATTCAAAGGATCGACCAATTCTTCCAGACCTGGGCGACCATTGGCTTCTTCATTTGCCAACTTATGTTTTAAGTCGAGGTAGAACTGTTCCAGCTCCGCCTGATCCTGGGGATGCGCCACCACCAAAGACCCGGCATGGCGAAAATGCATGGTTTGATGCTGAGTCTCTTCAAGTTGCTTTAACCAACGCGGCCAAATCGCCAACGACTGCAAACCTTTGTCATAAACTTCTCTCGGGCTATGCACCAACTCACTCAAAGGAGAGATCATACCCGCCGCAGTCCAACACGCACCTCGCGGTTGTTCAAAGGTTTCGGCCTCAAAAACAGTGACCGAATAACCTGCCCGTGCCAAGCGCCAGGCACACAAACGTCCTAACAAACCGCCACCAGCGATGCCTATGTTTAATAGGGATGTGTTTAGTGAGGGTGCGTTTAATGGAGATGTGCTTACTGCGGATTCTGAACTCAAACGACTTCTACCTTGTATAAATTACGTGCAATGACGGTGATCTTGAAAAGAACGGAGATTATAAGGGAATCTAAGCCCTACTGATAAGGCCGATGTCGTATCCATTTGTTTGAATCCACGGCTTTGTTGCGAGAGGTCAAAGCCAGTACAATAGCCCTTCAGAAAACGACGACGAAAGAACGCCTTTATGATTCACCAACACAGTTCAAACATCATTCAAGCCAATTCACAGATCACGTTATCAAACGGTGCTCCGGCTGAAACGCTGGTCTTTCATAATGAGCTAACGCTGGTCATTTCAGAGCACACCCTGGCTATGTTCAAGAGCCAACAACAGGTAAACGACCCGCTGGGTAACGGCTTGATTGACAGTGTTCAGTTGGAAGGTGATTCAACACTTAAAATTGAGAATGACCGACTGATTAAGAACTATCAATCCGGCTTTGTCGGTTTGGTCGATGGCAAAGCTATTC
The DNA here is from genome assembly GCF_030159995.1 of Litoribrevibacter albus. Taxonomy (NCBI): domain Bacteria; kingdom Pseudomonadati; phylum Pseudomonadota; class Gammaproteobacteria; order Oceanospirillales; family Oceanospirillaceae; genus Litoribrevibacter; species Litoribrevibacter albus. The sequence goes on from NZ_BSNM01000016.1 coordinate 377,429, forward strand.
TGATTACACCCAACGTCATTCAATTATTCCCGTCCTCGAATGACGCCCTGCGTAATCAAAATGAATTAGCACGCCTAAACCTAGGTTAATCAGGCCAATCTAAGTAATTAGTCGGCCAGAACCTTATCGAGCCCCGCTTCCAAATTGGCAACGGTAGTCTTTGGATCATGCAATTTTTCCAAGCCAAACAAACCGATGCGGAAGGTCATGAAATCATCGCGCTCACCACACTGCAAGGGCACGCCTGCCGCTGTTTGTAAGCCTGCTTCCAGGAATTTCTTACCGTTTTGCATCATCGCATCGCTGGTATAGCTCACCACCACACCCGGCGCTTTGAAGCCTTCAGCAGCAACGCTCTTGATGCCTTTGCTTTCAAGCATCGCGCGTACAGAATCACCCAGTGCTTGCTGTTCTGATTTCACACGATCGAAGCCGTATTCCTGCGTTTCCAACATGGTATCGCGGAATGCCGCCAGTGCATCGGTCGGCATAGTCGCATGATAGGCGTGACCGCCATTTTCATAGGCACGCATGATTTCCAACCACTTCTTCAAATCGCAAGCAAAGCTGGTACTGGTGGTTTCTTCCAAACGAGCAAGGGCTTTTTCGCTTAACATCACCTGTGCGGCACATGGCGATGAGCTCCAGCCTTTCTGCGGTGCGCTTAACAGTACATCCACACCCATCGCCTTCATATCAACCCACAAAGTGCCCGACGCAATGCAATCGAGAACAAACAAGCCACCCACCGAGTGAACCGCTTCGGCCACCGCTTTCAGGTAGTCGTCAGGCAGAATCATGCCCGACGCGGTTTCAACGTGTGGTGCGAACACCAGATTCGGCTTTTCCGCTTTAATGGTGGCGACCACCTCTTCAATCGGAGCAGGCGCAAAGGGTGCGTCTTTCGCATCTTCAACCTGAGCCGCTTGCAGTACGATTTCGCTGGAAGGAATATTGCCCATCTGGAAAATCTGACTCCAACGGAAACTGAACCAACCGTTTCGAATCACCAAACATTTTTGATCGGTTGCAAACTGACGCGCCACCGACTCCATTCCGAAGGTCCCGCCGCCAGGTACAACAACCACCGCTTCCGCGTTATAGACTTTCTTCATGATCGAAGAGATATCACGCATCACGCCCTGAAACTTTTGAGACATGTGGTTTAGCGCACGATCAGTAAATACAACTGAATATTCAAGCAATCCATCCGGATCGACATCAGGTAATAAGCCAGACATGGTAACAACTTCCCTTAAGATAGAATCTTTATTATGTGTACAAAAATTAATTAGCTTTACGTTAGTAAGCCTTAGATTCGAAAGCAAGACACTTTTTAGCAACTCATCAAAGAGCTAGCTTTTAACAACCGACAAGTATTAACCATTTGGTCAATTAATTAAATTCCATTAATCACAAAAAAGGCTTACTCCGATTAAGAGTAAGCCTTTTTCAAAGAGTTCGTTCTGTTCTTAATCAAGAAATTAAGGGACCTGCCTAGAACGATCTAGATGATAACCAGAGCACCTATCATCTCTCTTACAACAGCGCACCTTATAACAGTACAACATCCAAGACACTGTCATTGGCAGATTGAGCATAACCTGCCTGCTCGGATACCACCTGATCTCGTAAGCTATACGCCGCCTCAACCATGTTTTTAAGCGCTGGAATTACTTCCTCCCACTGGCGCGTTTTTAAGCCACAATCGGGATTCACCCAAAGCCGCTCGCGAGGAATGCGCTGTTCGGCTTTTTTCATCAAGCTGACAATCTGCTCTTGGGACGGAATGTTCGGCGAATGAATGTCGTACACCCCCGGCCCGATTTCGTTGGGGTATTCAAATTCATCAAACGCATCCAGCAATTCCATATCAGAACGCGAAGTTTCGATGGTGATCACATCGGCATCCATGTCTGCAATGGCCGGCATGATGTCATTGAATTCGGAATAACACATGTGGGTATGAATCTGGGTTTCATCTTGCACGCCATTCGCACAGACCTTGAATGAATGCACTGCCCAATCGAGATAACTCTGCCATTGAGATCGACGCAAGGGTAAGCCTTCACGCAGTGCCGCCTCATCAATCTGAATCACCTGAATGCCAGCCTGTTCAAGATCCAACACTTCGTCTCGAATCGCCAACGCAAGTTGCAAACAGGTGGCTTTACGCGGCTGGTCATCCCGAACAAACGACCAATTCAATATCGTCACCGGCCCGGTCAACATGCCCTTCATCGGTTTATCCGTCAACGACTGAGCAAACTTGCTCCATTCAACCGTCATTGCGTTAGGGCGATGAATATCCCCAAACAAAATCGGCGGCTTCACGCAACGGGAACCATAGGACTGAACCCAACCAAAACGACTGAACACATAGCCTTCCAACTGCTCACCAAAGTATTCCACCATGTCGTTCCGCTCGGCTTCACCGTGAACCAGCACATCCAGACCTAAAGCTTCCTGCTCTTCAACGGCACGTTGAATTTCAGCCTTCATGTGTGACTGATAGTCAGACTCGGACAGCGTACCTTGCTTATACGCCAAACGAGCCTGACGAATTTCAGTGGTTTGCGGAAAAGAACCTATGGTCGTCGTAGGATAATCCGGTAACTGAAGTACCGCGCGTTGCTTTGCAGCTCGCTCAGTATACTCCGACTGACGCTGTCCAAGTTCAGCGGTAATCCCGTCAACCGCCGCTTTCACAGCGGGATTATAAACCCGGGTCGACTGCTGACGACTTATGATGGCCCGTTGATTGTCCCGCAGTTCTTCGGTCACTGAATCTCGCCCGTGATTCAAGGCGGATTTAAGCACCTGAAGCTCCTGCAGCTTCTGTGCAGCAAAGGACAGCCACTCGCGGACTTCGGCATCCAGGGTAGCTTCTAATGACAAATCCACAGGCACATGCAGCAAGGAACAGGATGGCGCTAACCATAACCGCTCGCCCAGCTTGGCCGCTATCGGTTCCAGCCAATCCAACGTTCTGGTTAAATCCGTTTTCCAGATATTTCGACCACTGATAACCCCCAAAGACAACACCTTATGAATCGGCAACCAATCCACCAACTTCGCCACTTCATCCGGTGCACTGATCGCATCCAGATGTAAACCCGCCACAGGTAACTGACAGGCCAATTGAAGGTTGTCCTGAAGCTCACCAAAGTACGTAGTCAGCAAGAGTTTTACAGGCGCGACTTTGAGATGATGGTAGGCTTGCTCAAAGGCCAAACGCCACGCTGAATCCAGCTCGGTGACCAGGATGGGTTCATCAATCTGCACCCACTCCACACCTTCCGCCGCTAACGCCGCCAACAGTTCGGTATAAACCGGTAACAGTCGCTCTAATAAGGCCAGTCGATCCGAACCGTCTTTCGCCTTGCTCAACCAGAGATACGTCACCGGCCCTAATACCACAGGCTTAACTGAATGACTTGGCCCGTTCACCTGTTGCGCTTCTCGTACTTGAGCCAGCAGACTATCCGGGTTCAATGAGAAGGCTGTGTCAGCAGTGACTTCCGGCACGATGTAGTGGTAGTTGGTATCAAACCACTTGGTCATTTCGCCTGCATGAACACACTGACAATCGCCGTTTTGTGCACGACCACGCGCAATACGGAAATAGTTGTCGAGATCGTCGTTATTGGTATCCACACGCTCGGGCAAATTGCCCAATAACGCACTGGTATCCAGCACATGATCGTAGAGCGAGAAATCCCCCACCGGGATCAAATCGCATCCGCTCTGATGCTGCCAATTTTGCTCACGCAAGGTGTGCGCTGTTGCGAGTAATTCTGTTCGGGAGGAGTCGCCCGTCCAATAAGATTCCAGTTGAAACTTGAGTTCCCGTTTACGGCCAATTCGGGGAAATCCGAGAGAATGTATCCTTGCCATGTTGCTGCCCTTTTCGTCATGAGAGTTGAAACGTTGAAAGCATCTTAGAGCAGCCAATCCATGAAAAATAATGGTAAATTTTCAACAATCCATTAATATTTCTCATAAATAGCCCCAAGCCTCTTTAGGAAACCTCATGATTGAACGCAGCCATCTAAAGATATTAAGAGAAGTGGATCGACACGGTTCATTAACCGCTGCCGCCAACGAATTGTTCCTGACTCAATCGGCACTCAGCCACACCATGCGAAAGCTGGAATCTCAACTGGGTACACCGCTGTGGATAAAAGAAGGCCGACATCTGCAATTGACTCAGGCCGGGCGATACTTACTGAAAGAGGCCAAACGCTTACTGCCGCAACTGGAACGACTGGATGAGACCCTGTTGCAGTACGCCCAAGGTGACAAAGGCGTGTTACGGATTGGCATGGAATGCCACCCTTGTTATCAATGGCTGTTGAAGGTCGTCAAACCCTTCTTGGCCGACTGGCCCAGCGTCGATGTAGACGTCAAACAGAAGTTCCAGTTTGGCGGCATGGCCGCGCTGTTCAATCATGACATCGATATCCTGGTGACGCCGGACCCCATTGAAAAAGACGGCATTCGCTTCTCTCCGGTCTTCGACTATGAGCAAGTACTGGTGGTGCATCAGGATCACCCCTATGCACAAAAAAATTATGTACAACCCAAAGACCTGGCTAATCAGGTGCTCTACACCTACCCGGTAGATGCCGCCCGACTGGATATCTTCCAGCTCTTTTTATTCCCGGCTATGTGCTCACCGAAACAACACAAGATGATTGAAGCCACAGAAATGATGTTGCAAATGGTCGCAGCCAATCGCGGCGTTGCCACTTTGCCCAAATGGCTGGTTGAAGAATATCAAACCAGCCTGCCAATTCAGGCGGTTCGATTAGGGAAGGACGGCATTCAAAAACAGATCCACCTAGGCATACGCAGTAACGAAGAACCAAATGCCTTTACCCAGGCGTTTTTTGAATTGGCCACAGGCGTGGAACTTTAGGATTTATTCTACAGACCGAGCCAATGCCACCTTGGATCGCTGAATCAACTCATTGTCCCGACAAAAGGCATTTGAAACGTGAATTAGCCGATCCAAATCGATTCCGCTGTCTATGCCCAATCCATTCAGCATATACACCAGGTCTTCTGTTGCGACATTTCCAGATGCGCCTTTTGCGTAAGGGCAACCACCTAAACCGGCAATGGAAGAATCTACCACGGTTACTCCGGCTTGCAGCGCTGCCAGAATATTCGCCAACGCCTGACCATAGGTGTCGTGAAAATGAACGGCTAATTGTTTCACCGGTACTTTCCGAGACACACAGTTAATCATCTGTTGCGCCTTCAACGGTGTTCCCACCCCAATGGTGTCACCCAGAGAGACTTCATAGCAGCCCAGTTCCATCAGTTCCGCACTGACTTCGGCCACTCTCTCAAGCGAAATCTCACCTTCATACGGACACCCCATGACGCAGGAAACATAGCCCCGAACAGGAATATCATGTTCATAGGCCAGGCGGACGACCGGCAGAAACCGCGACAGACTTTCCGCGATGGAGCAGTTAATGTTCTTTTGGCTAAAGGCTTCAGAGGCGGCGCCAAAGATCGCAACTTCAGACGCACCGGCTTCAATCGCGGCTTCCAAGCCTTTTAAATTTGGGGTCAGCGCCGCATAGCGAACCCCGTCCTTTCGATGCAGACGATGGAAGACATCGGATGAGTCCGCCATTTGAGGCACCCATTTCGGGGACACAAAGCTGCCCGCTTCCAAATGCGTGACGCCGGCACTGACCAGACCATCGATCAAGCGTAACTTACCATCGGTAGGGATGATGCGTTGTTCGTTCTGCAATCCATCCCTCACCCCCACTTCCACAATACGCACCTTCTCTGGCAAAGGTTGCGAAGCAAGAATGGCCATTAATTGACACCCTCTTCGACAGAGACCTCAGTCTCAACATCAGCGCTTTGCTCTTCAACTTCAAGCAGCGCCTGCCCTTCTTCCACCTGATCACCGCCTTGATAGGCGATGTGTGAAATCACACCATCGTAAGGCGCGGTTAAGGTATGTTCCATCTTCATGGCTTCCATGATCACCAACGCCTGACCTTTAACAACCTGTTCACCATTCGACACCAACACCGCCACCACATTGCCATGCATTGGCGCAATCACACCGTGTTCGTCGGCACTGTGATCCTGTAGACCTAAATCCGGCTTAGCCTGCTCTAATAACAGCTGGCTGCCGGCAAAGAATAAGGCAATGCGTGCTTGTGCCGGATCATGATAAATATGGACCGGAATCTTCTGCCCATCAATCCACACCGCATGATCAAACGTCTCACCCTGTTCGATGCGAACCTGATGTCCCTTACCGATGCGGGCCACACGATACCCTTGCTCATTCGCCGTCACCGTCACCGGATAATTCGCATCATTAGACTTGAGCACCATGGACTCACTGGCAGGTAAATTCATACGCCAGTTCTTGAGGAAGCTTGTCATTCCTTCTGAGCCGTGTCGTTGCGCCACCCCTCTTTGATCAACTAACCAAGCACTGCAGATGGCAATAGCGGTGTCTAAGGCAGGGTGATCCGCCTCTACCAAGACATCCTGGTGTTCTTCAATGAAGTGCGTGGTTAATTCGGCATTCGCAAACGCAGGTACGGACAGTATCCGTAACAGGTAATCCCGATTGGTGGTCGGCCCGACCAGATAGGTTTGACGTAACATGCCTTTGAGCCGTTCCAACGCTTGTCCGCGATCTTCCCCCCGGGCAATGACCTTGGCAATCATCGGATCGTAATGCATCGATACATCGTCCCCGGTGACTACCCCTGAGTCCACCCGAGCCCAAGCCCGATGAGAGGTTTGAGGAAACTGCAGATGCTCAATGCGCCCCACCGACGGTAAGAATTCGTTGTCCGGGTCTTCCGCATACAACCGCACTTCGATAGCATGACCACGAATCGACAGCTGCTCTTGCGTTTTAGGCAGCGTTTCACCATCGGCGACTTTTAACTGCCACTCCACCAGATCCACACCCGAAATCAACTCTGTCACCGGGTGCTCAACTTGCAATCGGGTATTCATTTCCATGAAAAAGAAATCACCCGATTGATCGAGCAGAAACTCCACCGTGCCAGCACCTTCATAACCGATGGCATGAGCCGCTCGTAATGCCGCTTCGCCCATGCGCTGCCTCAGTTCTTGTGAGACACCCGGTGCCGGCGCTTCTTCCACCACTTTTTGATGACGACGCTGAATGGAACAGTCCCGCTCAAAGAGATACACCCCTTGGCCAAACTGATCACAGAACACCTGAATTTCCACATGACGAGGTTGCAACACATAGCGCTCTAGCAAGACCTTATCGTCACCAAAGGCATTGATCGCTTCGCGTTTCGCCGCTTCCAGTGCAGTCGCAAACTCCGCTAACGAATTCACCACCCGCATACCTTTGCCGCCACCCCCGGCACTGGCTTTGATCAATAGAGGAAAGCCAATGTCCATCGCATGTTGCTTGAGCACATCCGGGTCTTGAATGTCACCGTGATAGCCAGGCACCAAAGGCACCTTGGCCTCTTCCATCAAGGCTTTGGCTTTGGACTTCGAGCCCATCGCCGCAATGGCATTTCCGCTGGGGCCAATGAACTTAATGCCAGCATCATCACAGGCATCGGCAAACGCCGCATTTTCAGAGAGAAACCCATAGCCCGGATGGATTGCCTGTGCTCCGGTACGTTGAGCGGCTTCAATCACCTTAGCCATCACCAAATAGCTTTCTTTGGCAGGCGCCGCCCCCAGATAAACCGCTTCATCCGCCAACTGCACATGTTGTGCGTTGGCATCGGCGTCGGAATACACCGCTACCGTCTGAATACCCAGTTTCTTGGCTGTTCGAATCACTCGACAGGCGATTTCCCCTCGGTTCGCGATTAAGATCTTCTGGAACATTAAGGGTTCTCCTTCAAGCCAGGGATGTTGGTATGCGCCAGCCAATCCGGTTTACGCTTATCGAGAAACGCCCGCAGCCCTTCCTGTCCTTCAGGCGAAATACGCACTTTGGCAATCCACTCAGAAGTACAACGCAGAATGTCTTCGGACAGAGGACGCGCCACCACATCACCAATCAATCGTTTGGATTCGCTCATCGCATGAGGGCCATTAGCCAACAAACCATCGATCCACAGCTGAATCTGGGCATCCATTTCTGCCTCGGTCTCCACCACTTCATGCAACAAGCGCATGGCGCTGGCGCGCTCGGCAGTAAATGTTTCAGCGGTCTGGAAGAAACGTCGCGCATTGCGTTCACCCATCGCTCGAACCACATAAGGACTGATGGTCGCAGGAATCAAACCGATTTTGACTTCGGATAAAGCAAAGGTCGCCGACTTCACCGCCACCGCCATATCACAGCAACTGACCAAGCCAACACCGCCGCCAAAAGCTGCACCCTGAATCCGGCAAATGGTCGGTTTCGAACAGTGATTCAAGCGGTACAGAAGGTTCGCTAACTGCAAGGCATCGAAGATGTTTTCCTCATAGGAGGCGTCTTTCATCGACTTCATCCAATTCAAGTCTGCGCCCGCACTGAAGTTTTTCCCCGACGATGCCAACACCAGCACCCGGATCTCGGGGTCACTTTCGGCCTTATCCAGTTGTTCCAACAAATCATTGATTACTTCATCGTTGAAGGCGTTATGGATTTCAGGACGATTGAGGGTTAACCAAAGCACGCCCGGTTGTTTCTGCTCTACAAGTACCAAGGACATCACCTTCCCCCTTACATTCTGAATATGCCGAATCGAGTATCCTCGATCGGTGCGTTTAATGAGGCAGACAAACACATGCCTAAGACATTTCGGGTTTCGGCGGGATCAATCACCCCGTCGTCCCACAAACGGGCACTGGAATAATAGGGATGACCTTGTTGTTCATAGCCTTCAACAATAGGTTGTTTGAAGCTTTGTTCGGCTTCATCAGACCAACTTTCACCGCGTTTTTCCATGCCTGCGCGTTTCACCTGCGCAAGTACGCCTGCCGCCTGCTCACCGCCCATCACAGAGATGCGGGCATTCGGCCACATGAACATAAAGCGAGGATCATAAGCGCGACCACACATACCGTAGTTTCCGGCACCAAAACTGCCACCGATGACTATGGTAAATTTCGGCACTTTGGCACACGCCACCGCCGTCACCATCTTGGCACCATGACGGGCGATACCTTCAGACTCGTATTTTTTGCCCACCATGAAGCCGGTAATGTTCTGCAGGAACACCAACGGGATCTTGCGTTGAGCACACAATTCCACAAAATGCGCGCCCTTCTGAGCGGATTCCGAGAATAAAATGCCATTATTAGCGACGATGCCCACCGGCATCCCGAAGATACGGGCAAAGCCGCACACCAGAGTCGTGCCAAACAAGGCTTTGAATTCATCAAATTCGGAATCGTCCACCACCCGTGCGATCACTTCCCGCACGTCATACGGGGTTTTCAGATCCCCTGGGACAACGCCATGCAATTCACTGGGGTCGTACTTCGGCGGCTTGATCTCGGTAATATCCAATTGTTGAGGTTTGACCCGATTCAGACGACTCACCGACTGACGCACTAAGGCCAACGCATGGTGATCGTTATTGGCGTAATGATCGGCAACACCGGAGGTTTTACAGTGAACATCGGCGCCGCCCAGCTCTTCGGCTGTCACCTCTTCGCCCGTGGCCGCTTTCACCAACGGTGGCCCGGCCAGGAAAATCGTGCCTTGTTCTTTCACAATGATCGACTCATCCGCCATCGCCGGTACATACGCACCACCTGCGGTACAAGAGCCCATCACTGCGGCAATTTGCGGAATGCCTTTGGCCGACATATTGGCCTGATTGAAGAAAATACGACCGAAGTGCTCGCGATCCGGGAACACCTCATCTTGTCTTGGAAGGTTGGCACCGCCTGAGTCCACCAGATAAATACAAGGAAGGTTGTTTTCATCGGCAATGGTCTGTGCTCTCAGGTGTTTCTTCACCGACAGTGGATAATAAGAGCCACCTTTGACCGTCGCATCGTTAGCAACGATCATGCATTCTTGGCCAGACACATAACCGATACCGGCCACGACACCCGCAGCGGGGACCTCTTCGCCATACACCTCATGGGCCGCCAACTGACCGATCTCAAGGAACGGACTGCCTGGATCAAGCAATTCATTAATACGCTGACGAGGTAACAGCTTTCCTCTCGCCAAATGACGCTGCTGCGCTGCTTCACCACCGCCTTCAGCGATCTTCGCCGCCAGGGTATTCAGATGATCCACCAAGGCTTGCATTTTCTGTTTATTTTCTGAAAACGTCGGAGATTTTGTATCTATCTTGCTGGTAATTTGCAACTTACACCTTCCAACAACTGTTCTTAGTAAGTGTCTTAAGTGAATCCTGTGCTGCAGCCTTTAAAGCAAAAGGGAGATCTTTCCATCTCACCAAGCCAAAGTACTGCACACACCACATAGAGCGTTATCAGGACTCCTGAAACAACTCACGACCAATCAACATACGGCGAACTTCCGAGGTACCGGCGCCAATTTCATAAAGCTTAGCATCGCGCAGCAAACGTCCTGTCGGATAATCATTGATATAGCCATTACCGCCCAGAATCTGAATCGCGTCCAACGCCATTTGCGTGGCCGTTTCTGCGGTATAGAGAATCACACCGGCCGCATCTTTACGGGTGGTTTCACCACGATCGCAAGCCGACGCGACGGCATATAAGTAGGCTTTTGAAGCATTCATTCGGGAATACATATCGGCGACCTTGCCCTGAATCAGCTGAAATTCACCGATCGCTTTACCGAACTGCTCGCGCTCATGAATATAAGGTACAACCACGTCCATACAGGCCTGCATGATGCCGGTCGGGCCACCAGACAAAACGACGCGTTCATAGTCCAGCCCACTCATCAACACCGCAACGCCTTTATCGACTTCACCCAGCACGTTCTCTTTCGGCACGATACAATCATCGAAGAACAGCGGCGCCGTGTTCGAACCACGCATCCCTAATTTGTCGAGTTTCTTGCCTGTGGAAAAGCCTTCAAATTCACGCTCAATGATAAAGGCAGTCATGCCATGCGGCCCTTTGGAGGCATCGGTCTTGGCATAGACCACCAACACATCGGCATCCGGGCCGTTGGTGATCCACATTTTGCTGCCGTTCAGTACATAGTGATCGCCTTTATCTTCGGCAGACAACTTCATACTCACCACATCGGAGCCCGCATTTGGCTCGCTCATCGCCAAAGCACCGATCCATTCACCCGCCACCAATTTTGGCAGATACTTGGCACGCTGTTCCGCATTACCGTTGCGGTAAATCTGGTTCACACACAGATTGGAGAACGCGCCATAGCTAAGTGCGATCGAAGCGGATGCCCGGCTGATTTCTTCCATCGCCACCGCATGCGCCAGATACCCCATATTGGCGCCGCCGTATTCTTCCGAAACGGTTACGCCCAGCAGCCCCATGTCGCCAAACTTTTTCCACAACTCGTTCGGAAACTCATTCGACTTATCCACAGCTTCTGCAATGGGTGCAATTTCACGTGCCGCAAATTCATTCACTTGCTCACGTAGCAGGTCTATGGTTTCACCGAGACCAAAATTTAAACTGGTGTACTGACTTTTCATGGGGTGCCCTCCCGTTAGGTAACGGTATTCTTATTGTTAGTTCAGGGAATCATGTTGTTACGAACGATGGTTAACTGTTCTCAAGCATTGCGTGCTCTACCCGCGCTTGATGCTCATCCAGCTCCAGCATCAGTAACTCAATGTCTCTGCGCTGTTGTTCTAAACGCTGCCGACTGTCTTCGATTTTCTCTAGCACTTGTCGGTACTGCTCCCGGTTACGTTCTTCCGGATCATAGAGATCGAGTAAGGCTTTGCTTTCTGCCAACGACCAACCAAGGCGCTTGCCACGCAATATCAACTTCAGCAATACATAATCTTTCTGGTGATAAATACGCTTCTGCCCTTCTCGCTCAGGGTTCAGCAACCCCTCTGATTCATAGAAGCGAATCGCGCGTGGGGTGATATCAAACTCGGCGGCTAAATCACTGATCGAATAGGTCTTCGACTTACTCATTTACTACTACCTAATAACTTCTGAATTAATTTACGTTAACGTAAAGGTAAACCTATCATCAATATAGCCTGGAATTCAAGAAAAGACTCTCTAGAAAAATGGGAATAAACGTTGATCTGAGCGCGACAAAATCAGCCAGAATAAACGATACTGAACAGATCAACTCACTGAGAAAAGGACATAGTGACGTGTTTGATGGTGTGGATTTATGGGGTCTGCTATCAGGACTCGGGATTTTCCTGTTTGGAATGATGACGCTGGAAGACGCATTACAAAAGCTCAGTACCAATTCCTTTCGGCAGTTTCTCAGACGCTCCACCAACAATGCCTTTTCCAGTGTTTTCAGCGGCATCATCACCACCGCCATTGTCCAAAGCTCTTCCATGGTCAGCCTTATGGTACTGGCCTTTGTCGGCGCGGGCATGATCCCACTCTACAATGCCATTGGCGTGGTCATTGGTGCGAACCTGGGTACGACTTTCACTGGTTGGATCGTTACCACCCTGGGTTTCAAAATGCACTTGTCGGCATTAGCCATACCCACCGTAGGCATCGGTTGCTTACTGGCAGTCAGTAGCGACAAAGAGAAACGCCTGAACCAGATCGGGCTGACATTCCTCGGCTTTGGATTACTGTTATTTGGTCTGGATCTGATGAAGACCAGCATTGAATCCGTCGCTGAGAATCTGAACATAGAGTTACTTCGGGGCTGGCACCCAATCACCTATCTGCTGGCAGGTGCACTGTTCACCGCCATCATTCAATCCAGTTCCGCCAGCATGATGATCACCCTGAGTGCACTGAATGCCGGCATCATCGATTTGCCCTCCTGCGCGGCTTTAATCATAGGCGCGGATTTAGGCACCACCAGCACCACGGCCCTCGGAGCCCTCAAGGGCAGCATCACCAAGAAGCAAGTTGCGATGTCGCATGTGCTGTTTAATCTGGTGGTCGATCTACTGGCCTTTATCTTACTTCTGCCATTGCTCCCCAGAATCATGGGCTGGCTGGATATCACGGACCCACTGTATAGCCTGGTGGCCTTCCACAGCCTGTTTAATTTCCTTGGAATTCTATTGTTTCTTCCGCTTCTTCAGCGCTTTAGTCGTTATCTTGAGCACCTATTCGTGGATGATGACGAAGTTCGTAAATACATTCAAAACGTGCCCACAGATACCATTCCAGAAGCCTTGCTTGCAGTTGAAAAGGAAGTCTGCCGTTTGTTCATTCAGTCCAGCGAAATCAACCTTCGCAATCTCAAGATTAATGTCCAGCAGCTGACGATCCCTACATCACTGAAACAAGACATTGAGTCAGCCTTTGATTCGGCATTGAAATATCAGGAGCGTTACAACCGACTGAAAACCCTTGAAGGAGAACTGGTCGAGTACGCCAGTACCTTACAACAAGGATCGCTATCAAAAGGTGATGGAAACCGATTACTGCTGTTATTGCAATCGGCCAGAAGCGCTGTCTATGCAGCCAAAAACCTTAAAGACATCCGCGACGATCTGGCATCCTTCAGACACCCCGATCGGACAGGTTTGTCCGATTACTTAAACAATCTATTAGGCATCGAACAACACTTTTATCAACACATCCTGACGCTCTATCAAGACGTAGAACATATCGATAAGGAAGACATCCGGGATCTCTACGACAGCCTGCGAAAAATGCACGACGCATTCAGCCATCTGCTCTATCAGGAAAGTCGGGAGAAAGGCATTAGCGAGCTGGACTCCTCCACCCTGTTGAATGTAAACCGGGAATTGCTCAGCTCAAACCGTCAGATGATTGAGAGCCTTCGACTACTCAAACGCAGTACGAAAAATCTCGGGCACATGAGCTAACTTACGCTGGTGATAGTCAAAGAAGACCACGCCGTTTTTGGCCTGAGCCACCAGCGTCTGGACTTGACTTGTTTGCCCTTGATTTGTTTGCTCTTGATTTGTTTGCTCTGGATTTGTCTGGCCTTCATTTTTAGTGACACGATAAATGACATCACAGCCATACTTATTGAAGTCCATCACCCCAACTTCGAAGGTCAGTTCCTCACCCGCAAAACACTCGGATTTATAGATGGTCGCCAAATCGGTCACCATCAACCCCAGGCCATCGATGTCGGACTCGGAAAAGCCAAAATGAGCGAGAAACTGGCATCGGGCTTCATGCAGTAACGAAATCATCGCATCGTTGCCTAAATGATTGGCATAGTTCAAATCCGTCACTCGAACCACCTGTTGGCATGAAAAAACAAAGGTTTCAGGCAACTCCAAGGTTAACCGCGCCATGAATTTCTCCTAAATGACATTAATCAAGTTTAATTGCCAAAGATTGGCTAAACTCTAGTGTACTTGCTTTGATCTTTTCTTTCTTTGTCATAATGAATGGATGCTATGAAATTTTCTGAAACCGTAAAAGATGCTGCAGACCTCTTAAAAACCGCCATACCGGAGATGACACAACACAAAGTACCAGTTAATCCGTATAACTACGGCATCTGGTATGCGTATGCATCCGGAACATATCAAGGACTGAATAAAGAGCTTCAACAACTTCTAAAAGCGCAAGGTAGTATCACGCCTCAACAAACTCTGGATCTGTACAAGAAATACATCATCAACGACTTATTGGTGGTGGATAAAAAGCTGGAAGACAGCTATCAATCCGTGATGAACAGCATGAGTGAGTCGGCCAATAAGACTCAGCAGAGTACAGGCGATTTAGAGAAGCAACTTGCTCACTCCCTGAAACAGTTGGACGACCCAGGCACTCAGGCCGATTTAAGAACCGTCATTAATACGATTGCGGAAAAAACCCGTCTGGTGAGTAAAAACACTCAGGATTTCCACCATGTGTTGGACGATGCTCAGCACGAAATCACCCGCCTTAAAAAAGAGCTGAAAGAAGCCCGTGCAGCCGCAGAAACCGATCCATTGACCAAACTCTACAACCGGCGCCATTTCGACAGCAGCTTGTCGGTGGCCTTTGCCGACAAGGATTCATCCAATTCACTGGCTTTATTGTTAGTCGATATCGACCACTTTAAACAGTTCAACGATAACTATGGCCACTTAATGGGTGACTTGGTATTAAAAGCCATTTCTCAAGTGTTACACGATGCCTGTGAAGAAACCCATCACATTCCCTGCCGATTCGGGGGCGAAGAGTTCGCTATTCTGATGCCAAAAACCACCATGCGGGAAGCAAAAATACTGGCGGAAAATACCCTCAAGCGTATCGCGTCTTTAACCCTGAAAGACAAAAAGTCCGGCACGTCGGTTTCCAAAGTAACCGCATCACTCGGTCTGTCCTTTGCTGGCCCGGACGATACTGAACTTTCGTTGATCGATCGCGCCGATAAGGCCTTGTACAAGGCAAAAGATAACGGTCGGAATCAAGTTGTGAGCTTATAAGGAAGGCATAAAAAAGCGGCTAGTACACAAGGTAATAGCCGCAAACGAGATTAAGGGAAGATAATAACGACGTCGTTATTCAGTACTTATTTACCAACGTATTCACTTGGTAATGGGAACTCAAACTCACCCGCCACTGGGAAGTGGTCAGACAAATCCCAAGATCCCCAATGTTTTTCTTCGATGCTACGCGGTGTTAGCAGCTTGTTCGTTGAGTAGAATGGCGCCAAATGCTCGTTTGAATAAAGCACATAGTCCAGATACTCATTGAACTCGTCATCCGCATACACATTCACCGGACCCGCATAAGAGTACTCGTACTCGCCAATCGCTTGTGGCTCAGTCGCATTCAATACCGTCAAGAAATCCTGATGTTCAGCCGGGAAGTGAATCTTATCCACATTGAAGTCACCCGCCAGGATCACTGGCTCGTAAGATGGGATTTGCTTACCATCAACGAACGCCTTAAGTTGCGCCAGATGTTGGAAACGAACAGCAATGTCTTCTGCACCGGTATACGCATGAGTGTGCGTACCGAAGATATGATAGTTGTTGCTGCCTTTCACGATTTGAGCATAGTTCATGCCCTTCGCAGCCAAACAACCGTCGTTACGACACGCATCGTACACATCGCTGTCTTGCTGAACGATCGGCCAACGGCTAGCAATGAAAGAACCACCGTTCAACACTTTGCCGAATTCCCAAGGAATGTCAGTCTGGAATGGGTACTCATCACGCAACGCAGAACGGAATTGAGCCGTTAAGATTGGATCGAACACTTCTTCAAAGACCACAACGTCATAGCCTTTCACATATTCAGCAATGGTATCCAAACGATCACCGGTGTTCTTAGCAATGATGCCAGGTAGCAATGCCCACGTGTTGTAGTTCAATACTTTCAACTGGTTGCTGTAGTCCGCAGTTGTTTCTTTTTCAAAGTTATCGTGGATAACATAACGAATGTCATCGCCAGAGATACGTGCAACTTCTGATTTAAACGCCAAGTCAGTACCTGTACCTTCATCATTCACACGAATAGAGTGAATTTCACGGTCGTAGTACCAAGGATCAGACTCCGCAGACAGCCACATTTTAGAGAAGGTCATAGTACCTTCCAGTTTTTGTCTTAGGGTATAACTTTCACCACCACCGGTTACTGTCGTAGTGAAGTAGTAATCTTTACCCCACTTGATGCCGTCATCACGATTGAATCGCAAGAATTTTACCGTCCCCAATGGAGGAACTTCTGTTGCAAGCTGTTCCCACTCATTACCGTGAGTAATGTTGGTGTGTCCGGTTTGGGCAGTATCAATGGATAAGGTATCCATTGTGTTGTTAGTCAAATAGATGTAACTCTCGGCCGAAACGAGCGGGCTGAGAACGAATCCAATAAGAAGAAGTAATCGTCTAAGAGCCATGTGTTTGCTTCCTTATACTGTTTTTTAGTTATTTTTATTTACAAACTTGGTTAGTTTATGAACAAAAGTGGCGACAATCTAAGGACAAATCATGACACTAAAGAGACAAATGAAGTCATATTCGGACAATTAGGCACTTCGGCCCATAAAATTGTCACTTATTACCTGCTTTATTAAACACCTATTCAACAAACATTCTGATTACACGACACAAGAATGTCTGCTATTCCCTAACTTGACCGCTGAAATCATTGCATGTATTTCGAGGCTGGCTACAATGTTTGGCCTATCTGACATAACTCGTCATTTATTTAAGTACCGTTAGAAGTGATGGACACTGTTTTAGAAGATCAAGCCGATACAGTGTCTCGGAATAATTACAACAGGAGATTACGATGTCTGATTTAAAAGCGACCTTTGAAGCCGCAGTAAACTACGTACAAACCGCAGAAGGTGATTTCAAACCATCTAACGAACTAAAACTTGAGCTGTATGCATTGTTCAAGCAGGCATCTGAAGGCGATGTAAATGGTAAGAAACCTGGCATGACTGATTTCGTTGGTCGCGCTAAGTGGAACGCTTGGGAAAAACTAAAAGGCCAATCGTCTGATCAAGCGATGCAAACCTACATCGACCGCATCGAAGAGCTTAAAGCAAACGTAGGCTAATCAGTCTTCTTTGCGATACACAAAAAAGCCGATGTTCACTAAGCGTGAAACATCGGCTTTTTAATGCTCTTGATATTCTTCTTTTATGCTTGGTATTTATGCCGCATTCAGCACAACCCGATCCGAATCCACATAGAGACGCTTCAACTTATCTGACACCACACGCTGAATATCTGAACGATCGAACTCAGATAATTTAGCTAAATAGTCTGGTCGAATCCGATGAAGATGCATGTAGGGAAGCTTCTGGTTAAATTCCCTCAGATCCCCTTTTACCAGTACAGGTAAAAATGTATCCCCGACTTTTTTGTGACTGTTAACCACATGTGCAATGGCTTTCTTAAACGGCACAGGTTTATTAGAGACGTGCTTATTTTTCACCAACACCGTCACATGCAAGCCGCTTTTACCAATCAGCTCGCCCGGTAACACTACAATCCCCGTTGGTTTGATCGCTTCACAATTAATATGGCTGATGGTGTCGTGATAAGCATAAGGATTGGGCAACACCACCATTTTGGAATTATTGTCTGACGGAAAATTCATCGAGTAGTTGGTATACAACTGCTCAACAGATTCAGAATAAACACAAAGACGATTTTCAAAGAGCATGGCGAACTGCTTTGCCAATTGCTGCTTGGCAAAATCATCCAGGTTCCAGATCAGATCTTCATTATTATTGGACTGCTCTTCATTCATAATGCTTCTCAGCACGCACTCTTATCTAGGAAGTTAGTATTGATCGTTAAACTTACTCTAAATATAGCTACTAAAAATGTGATGGAAAGCAGAGATTAACAATCCTATACGCCAGGAAAAAAGTTTTTTACAGTTCGATTACACAAATAGGGGATAAACCGATCTGTAAACTCACTTTATATGCGGAATTGCATAGGTCACCGTAGAAAACGCCACAGGAGTGTCATCCCCTTCGCTGTAGAGGCGAACTTCCCCCACCACCAAACGCTTTCCAAGTTTCAAAATTTCAGCTTTGGCAATCAAATCACCATGCTTAGGCCGATTTAAAAAGTTGATGCTCAAGCTCGATGTAACACTGTGGAAGCCTTGCATCCCCTTTTGCGCAATGATGGCTACCCACATGACCGCATCGGTTAAGGTCATCATGGCTGGGCCAGACACGGTGGCACCCGGTCTTAAATGCTTTGTATTAGCAGGAAGCCGCATCACGGCCCAATTATCTCCTACTTCTTCAATAACAGCTTTACTCCCAGGAAAACCCTCTGAAAAAATCTTAATTACTTCATCTTTTGTTAAACACATAGTTCCACCCACACAATCATTTCTGCCACTATACTGCACTTCCAAAAGAAACAAATTGGCCAAAGTTAGGGGATTTGTTGTCTTTGATGCACACTTTCTAACCATTAAGAGACATTAAGTCTCCTTTATAACTGTATGATTTTTATACAATCATCAGAAATCACCCTCCTCCCGCGTGAGATATATCCTACATAAAAGTAAGAAATTACTATTAATTACCTAAATAAAAGTAGAAAAACCACTGTGATAAATATCTAACCAATTGTTTTATATAACAATTATTTTAACCACTTCTTTCCATAATGAAGAGTACTCAAGATTCGACTACCCCTAAAACATCTTCGAACTGATATTATTTCTCTCGTGGTCAAGGAAATGGAAGCAGACCACAACCAAAAGGACTTGTAAGGAACAACCCTAGGATAGGGTTTAGCAAGGACACTGCTTAACAAGGACGTATCACGGATTGATACAGACTCAAGGTTGAGTCAGGTACGGATAGCAAAGAATAATAACAAGGAATAGCACACACCGGATGGTGTTTATTGTCTGCCTGAAGACACATCCTAAGATCGACGGAATGATCTCTTGTAGTACGGATGATATCGGCAGGACGCTGATCGCAAAAGGAATGCGGTAGCTGATATGACAATGAGCGTTTGAGAAATGTTTATTGTCATATCAGCAGCTTACTTATCTTCTCTCTTCCCTAATTTTTTCTCTCTCAAATTTTTACTTCCTCTTTCTTAAGCTTTTTGTTCTTCCAACCACAGAAGTGTTGCCCAGACCACGCATAGCGGCATCATAAACAAATTCACTCCCGGTATCATAAACAACACGCTGGTTACACTACCAAACGACAGTGAACGCACGGGTCTGGAATGAATCCACGCTCGGCTTTTTGCAAAATCATACCGACGGTTATCCAGCGGGTAATCAAAATACTGGAACGCCATCAACCAGGCACCAAAGGCAAACCACAAGAAAGGTGCAACCAGATTTACTCCCGGAATAAATGAGATAATCAGTAAAACCAAAAATCTCGGTAAATAGTAAAGTAACTTTCTAAACTCACGAATCACCGCATGAATCGCTTCCTGAGCAATGGTTCTTTCTTCGGGAGCCACATACCGCTCTCCCAACTCCAGCTTCTCGACCTTTTCACTTAGGAAGGCATTCAACGGTGCCGCAAGAATATTGCCAATGATATTAAAGGTTGAGATCCCAACAATGATCACGGCCAGCACCACCAAAGGAGCAATCAACCAGCTTAACCAGGCCAACCACTCAGGAAATAACCCTTGAGCCGCCATCATCCAATCGGGAATCCAACTAAAGATATACAGCCCAAGACCAGCAAACACAGTGATATTAATCAGTAGTGGGCCAAGTACGTACCAGCGCAAATCTGAACTGATCAAAAGACTAAAAGAACGTTTTAACGATGCAAGCATGATTTCCCTTCCAAGTGGATGCATAGCTATTTATTTATAGATATTAACTTTATATGCATTAACTTCCCTCATTTAAAGCCCAAATCTTCATCAAATACGGCAAACCGCCCATCAGGCCATTTTCTCCATGTAAGACATTTGCCATAGAACATGACTGATATTTCTGAAAAAAGCACAACTAAAGTATTATAACTTTTTGTTTTTATTAGACTTTTATTTTTCCATACTTTCTTGCTATGCAAAGTAGGAATCAGGTCACAAATCTGTCATCTAAAAGCATTTAAATTACACACATCGACAGGACGTCGACAAGTAAAGCAAGGATGTTTTACTTATAAGGATACGCTTTAGATTAAGCACATCGACAGGACGTCGACAAGTAAGGCAAGGATGTTTTACTTACAAGGATACGCTTTGGATTAAGCACATCGACAGGACGTCGACCAGTAAGGCAAGGATGTTTTACTTACAAGGATACGCTTTAGATTAAGCACATCGACAGGACGTCGACAAGTAAGGCAAGGATGTTTTACTTATAAGGATACGCTTTAGATTAAGCACAAAATGGAACTTTACTAAAAGGGACTTCAGCACTGGATGTGCTCACGTCAGCAAGCTCAGGGAGAGCATCATCTGCAGGATGCAAATCTGGCGACAAGGTCACGGAAAGACCTTAAGGAATACCACCACATATAATAACGATACAAGTGGTGTGGCCTAACATAAGAGATCGGTGACGTCTGTCACCGAATACTCTTTTTCTTCTCAGACAGATCTCACAACTTACGCGTGCCGCTTTCTTTCTGCCAATACACTCAATACCAGATACGTCACAATTACGATACCGGCAAACCAGTCTTTGCTGATATGTAATAAAGCAAAGTTAATTCCCAACTGACCATACACCGCCAGCGCACCATAGCCAAAGGTACACAGCAATATAAAGGCCGTCATTCGCATCATCACGTGATACGGCTGCATGATACGTCGTACAACCGCATTTAATTCACCACCGTAGATTACCAGCAATACTGCCACCCAAGAGGTAATCAACAGCTGTCGATAGCCCCAGAACCACCCTGAGAGATCTGAATTAAGCGACCAAAACCACTCCATACCTTCACCTTAAATCGAATCGGTTGAGCCCATAACGAACAGACAATAAAAAGCCGCAGTATTCTGCGGCTTCTCAGGATGGATCTCAAGCTCGATTATTTCTCAACCGACTCCAACTGATCCTCTACCTGCTCAACGTCCATATGGCGTACGTCCAGCCCTTTCGCCAGATAAATCACATACTCACCAATGTTCATCGCATGATCACCAACGCGTTCAAGTGCACGCAAACACCAGATAATGTTCAGCACACGCGAGATACTGCGAGGATCTTCCATCATATAGGTAATCAATTCACGAACGGTGCTGCGGTATTCCATATCCACCGTGCGATCTTCATGAGCCACTTTCAATGCAGAATCCACATCCAGACGGGCAAATGCAGTCAGTGCTTGCTGAATCATCGACGACACTTCGTCACCAATATGACGAACTTCAACAAACCCTTGCTGAGAATCGCCCTGACCACTTAACTCAATGGCCAGACGTGCAATCTTGGAAGCCTCATCACCAATACGCTCTAAATCACTGATGCACTTGGACACCGCCAGCACCAGGCGTAAATCGCTGGCCGCCGGTTGACGCTTCGCCAGAATCTGGGTGCATTCTTTATCAATAGTTACTTCCATGTTGTTAACCAGTTCGTCTCGTTCCCGAACCAGTTCAGCCAACTGAACATCTGCGTTGATCAATGAACGAATCGCATCACGAACCTGCTTCTCAACCAGGCCACCCATCTCCAACATGCTCTTTTTAACGCCTTCCAGCTCTTCATTAAATTGTTGAGAGATATGATGCGTATGTGCGTCTTTAATTGTATCCATTGTTCTCCACCGCTTGTGAGCGCCTCTCCTAATCAAAACTGTATATACATTTTAAGAATAGACGCTTCTGCAAGATGCTGTATTAAATTTATATGTCAAAAATACACTATCCGAAAACCCGTTAACGGTCGATACGAAATTAACCGTAACGACCAGTAATGTAGTCTTCCGTTTGTTTTTTACCTGGGTTGGTAAAGATCTGGTTCGTATCACCAAACTCAATCAAATCGCCCATGTACATGAATGCGGTGTAATCAGAAACACGTGCCGCCTGTTGCATGTTGTGGGTTACGATGACGATGGTGTACTCATTTTTCAGCTCATTGATCAACTCTTCAATCTTAAGCGTAGAAATCGGGTCAAGTGCAGATGCAGGCTCATCGAGCAGCAATACATCCGGTTTTACCGCAATGGTACGAGCGATCACAAGACGTTGCTGCTGACCACCAGACATTCCAAGTGCACTGTCATGCAAACGATCTTTTACTTCATCCCACAGTGCCGCACCACGAAGTGACTGTTCAACCACTTCATCCAACACGCGACGGTTGTTGATCCCTTGAATACGAAGGCCATACGCCACGTTCTCATAAATGCTTTTTGGAAACGGGTTTGGCTTCTGGAACACCATACCAACGCGACGACGCAATTCAGTCACATCTACTGAGCGGTCATAGATGTTTTCGTTATCCAGCATGATTTTGCCTTCGATCCGGCAAATATCCACCAAGTCGTTCATACGGTTAAAGCAACGCAACAACGTAGACTTACCGCAGCCGGATGGTCCGATGAACGCAGTCACCCGGTTTTTAGGGATTTGCATGTTAATACCATGCAGAGCACGCTTCTCACCGTAATAAAGTTGAAGATCTTTTACTTCCAGGCACATCTCTTCCTTGGCCAAATCACGCTGTTCCGTATCACGGCCCAACGCTGTAATGTCAACTGCATGCGTTGGTGTTTCGTTGATCGTTTGGTCTGTCATAGCTATATACCTAACTAAACTGTTAATTCTTTAAATTCGTTTCTTAATGTTGGAGCCGGTCGATCTGTCGACCAGCCTATTCGCCTAGTGCTCCAACGATTTGTATTTTTCGCGTAAGTTATTTCGAATGGCGACCGCAGCTAAGTTAAGCACAGCAATCACAACCACCAATAACAAGGCCGTTGCGTAAACCAAAGGACGCGCTGCTTCTACGTTCGGGCTTTGGAAACCAACGTCATAAATATGGAAACCTAGGTGCATGAACTTTCGATCCAGATGCAGGAATGGGAAGTTGCCATCCAACGGTAATGACGGCGCCAGTTTCACCACACCAACCAGCATCAGCGGAGCCACTTCACCTGCTGCACGGGCAATCGCCAGAATCACACCGGTCATGATTGCCGGACTCGACATTGGCAGTACCACTTTCCACAAGGTTTCAAATTTCGTTGCGCCCAGCGCCAAGCTACCTTCACGAACCGCACGAGGGATTCGGGACAAACCTTCTTCCGTCGCTACAATCACCACAGGCACAGTCAGGATCGCAAGTGTTAAAGATGCCCACAATAAGCCCGGTGTACCAAAGGTCGGTGCAGGCAAAGCTTCAGGGTAGAACAGTTGATCGATCGAGCCGCCCAGGAAGTAGATGAAGAAACCTAAACCAAACACACCGTATACAATAGAAGGTACGCCCGCCAGGTTGTTCACCGCAATACGAATGATGCGAGTAACCGGGCCTTGCTTCGCATACTCACGAAGGTATACCGCGGCCACCACACCGAACGGCGTCACCATGATCGACATCAACAATACCATCATCACGGTACCGAAGATCGCAGGATAAATACCACCTTCGGTGTTCGCTTCACGAGGATCATCCAACAGGAACTCCCCTAACTTAGCGATATAATGAAGGCTCTTTTCGAACACGTTCATGTTGTTCGGAGCATAGGCCAACACAACTTTGCTGATCGCCATTTCCACCGTCTTACCATCGATGGTTTTAACCACTACCTGATCACGCTGTGATTGTTGATACAGACCATTCAGCTCTTGTTTCAGTACTTCGTATTCGGCATCCAGCTCAGCACGTTCTTCTGCCAGCAGCTGCAATTTAATCGGATCAAGATCACCACTCAGTTCCAGACCACGCTCTTTTAAACGCAGACGCTCCAGACCGTAGTTGATCGAACCAATCTCACCCTTCTCAATAGAGTGAATTTCATCGTGCAGCGCCAGAGCACGCTCAAGACGGGCCTCAAGCTCAGCCCAGGTACTTTCAAAGCCTGCCTTACTGCTTTCACTGACCACATTGCCCGATTCTTTTACAGCGACCAAAGAACCATAGAAATTACCCCACTCACGACGCTCAAGAACGATTAAATCCTCAACCGTCTGCTGACTGGAAATGCTGCTGTCCAGCACCCACTGGAAGTCCTGGCCATAGACATCGCGGTTACCCACTTTCAGCAACTGACGACCAATGTATTCCTGGCCTTCAGGCACTTGGTAACCCGCTGACTTTAGCTGCACTGCAGACACCAACTCATGGTCTGCTTTCTCACCTAATACAGTACGGACTTCGCCGGAACGGTTTTGATACTCAGTCACATAGATATTGCTTGGCCAGAAGTGCCCAAGGCCGCGTATCGCGATCAAACCCAACAGGCTCAACACCATAATGACACACAATGACACGGCACCGGCGTTTAGCCATACCCAGGGAGAGCCGCTCTTAAACCAATCTTTTACTGATACATTCATCTCTTAATACCTTTATCCAAGCGACCGGTTTACAGCGAACCGTATTTATTACGTAGACGTTGACGAATTAATTCAGCCACAGTGTTCACCACGAACGTAAACATAAAGAGTACAAAAGCAGCCAGGAACAGAACTCGATAGTGCGTACTGTGTACTTCAGACTCAGCCACCTCTACCGCAATGTTGGCCGATAAAGTACGCATCCCTTCAAAGATATTCCAATCCATCACCGGCGTATTACCTGTAGCCATCAATACGATCATGGTTTCCCCTACTGCACGACCCATACCGATCATCACCGCAGAAAAAATACCAGGGCTTGCCGTTGGCATAACCACTCGTACCAAGGTTTGCCAAGGCGTTGCACCCAAAGCCAACGAACCGTGGCTCAAGTGCTTAGGCACACTGAAGATCGCATCTTCAGCAATGGAGAAGATCGACGGAATCACCGCAAAGCCCATCGCAATCCCAACCACCAAGGCATTACGTTGGTCGAAGTTAATGCCTAGATCGTTTGAAATCCAGGTACGCATATCACCTGCAAAGAACAGCTGCTCGATCGGAGTGGCCACCGCCATGCTCAACCAAACCAGGAACAACAATACAGGAATCAACAAGGCCGCATCCCAACCATCCGGCACTCGGTGACGAATCGCTTTTGGAAGATTTGCCCAGATGAAGCCAAACACGAGTATTCCTAACGGTAAAACCAACAGTAGGGTAAATACCCCAGTCAAATTTGTTTCAATGAACGGCGCCAGGAACAAGCCGGCCAAGAAACCAATGATTACAGTAGGAAGTGCTTCCATCAATTCAATGACAGGCTTCACTTTACGACGCCATTCAGGTGCCATGAAATACGCCGTATAAATTGCCCCACAGATCGCTAAAGGCACAGCAAACAACATTGCATAGAACGCTGCCTTGATCGTACCAAAGGCTAGTGGCGTCAAACTCATCTTAGGTTCGAAATCATTGGTCGCCGCTGACGATTGCCAAATGTAATCCGGCTCATCGTAGTTCTCGTACCACACTTCTTCCCACAACGAACTCCAAGACACTTCAGGGTGTTTGTTTTCGACTTCCCATACTTTCAACATGTTGTTGGATTCGATCAGGAAGGCATCCGCTCGTGGTGCAACCGTCATGAAGTTCGCCTGACCTTCAATCACTTGTTCTTCCAACAGGCTGCGATGAGCGGTAGTGTTGTAGATGTTCAATACACCCGTGTTATCGATGGTATAGAAGCCCTTACGACGCTCTTCGACAGACACCAGATCGATGGTATTGCTGAAATCTTCGGCATGGAACGAACGCACTTGCATAAAGTCACGCTCACCCGACTCATCACGCGCCATGAACCACTGTGCCGTTTTGCCAGAGGTGTCTGCTACCAACACCGAAATGCCACCCAACAGCGGGCGGAACTGAGTCAGACTTTCGCCTTTGGCAATAATGCGCTTAGGCTCGAAGCTCTCAACTGAATCTACGTCTTCGATATTGAAACGTTCCATTTTTCCTGAACGGTTTGCAGCAAACAATGAATCCATTTCAGCGTCAATCACCAGAAAATCAGCACGCTGAGACAACTCAAAGACTGGCGCATCATAACGCTCCAGTTCAAACCCTTCGCCAAACAAATCTGCTTCTTTTTCAAAACTTACTAGTTGCACGGTCGACGAATTGCCCGATGCCGCCAAGACCATGTTTTCTTCGTCTTCGTTCATGGCTAAAGAGACGATTGGCTCATCCAGCAGATCAATGGCCTCTTCACCGTATGGGAAAACAATTTCAGGAATCAAAGTACGATTGCCGCCTTTATCGTATTCAGCAATGTATTTATGTTTGAAAATGAATGCCTGACCATTCTTTAAGCCCAGAACCACGGTACGACTACCGATACGCCCTTCTGTCACGAAACTGACTTCACTGCCCACATCTGACAAAAGCTCAACTTGTTCCATGATGGCGCCGGTCTTCAAATCAAAGAACACCGCATTGCCTGAAGCCGTTACACGCAGCCCGATTTCGGCTTGCTCTTCCGTGGCCAGATAAACCGTTCTGGTACCAGGTTCTTCAAGCAAAAACGCAGGAACCGGATATTCAGCCACTTCTTCAATAGAAGCCGATTTAAACATCGGTGCTACTTCATACAGCAGATACAAAAAAATCAGCATAATGGTGACAATTACGCTGATACCGCCGATTCCAATTCCATGGGTTGCAACTCTATCCGTTAGATTGCGGAGTTTGCGCTTCCGCGCAAGAGCAGGAGAATTTAGATCAAGATTCGCTGAGCTCATGGGCATACATCTCAGGGTTAAAAAGTAACGGTTACTAATCGCTTAGTTTGATGGCAGCCAAAATAAGACAAATGTGTTACAGAAATATTACAGTCGATAATCAAAAAAAAGGGGAAGTTTCCTTCCCCTTTTTATTTAAGCCGGATAATCGAGTGATTATAGGCCAACTGCTTTCAAAGTTTTGTTTAAAACTTTGCCTGGTAGCGGGATGTAACCGTCTTTGATTACGATCTCTTGACCTTGCTTAGAAAGAACCATTTTCAAGAACTCAGACTCCATTGGAGGAAGAGCTTTGTTTGGCGCTTTGTTCACGTATACGTACAAGAAACGAGATAGTGGGTAAGTTTTGTTTACCGCGTTGTCTGGAGTCGCTTCAACGAACGGCTGACCTTCCTTCTTAGCTAGAGGCACTGCACGAACGCTAGACGTTTTGTAACCGATACCAGAGTAACCAATACCATTGATAGACTCAGAAACACCTGTTACTACTGAAGAAGAACCTGGCTGCTCGTTTACGCTAGACTTGTAGTCACCTTTACAAAGCGCTTTCTTCTTGAAGTAACCGTAAGTACCTGATGCAGAGTTACGGCCGAACAATTGAATGTCACGGTTCGCCCACTCACCATTCAGACCAGTTTGACCCCAGCTATTGATGTCTTCGGCATTTTTACACTTACGCGTAGAAGAGAAGATCGCATCAACTTGAGCAATAGTCATCCCCTTGATTGGGTTATCTTTGTTTACGTATACCGCTAGAGCATCGATAGCTACTGGGATAGCCGTTGGCTTGTAGCCGAATTTTTTCTCGAACGCTTCAACTTCCTTGTCTTTCATCTTACGAGACATAGGACCGAAGTTAGAGGTACCAGCAGTAAGCGCTGGAGGAGCAGTAGAAGAACCTGCTGCTTGAATCTGAATGTTTACGTTTGGATAAAAACGTTTGAAGTCTTCTGCCCAAAGCGTCATAAGGTTTGCCAAAGTGTCAGAACCCATAGAGCTGAAGTTACCAGATACACCAGACGTTTTTGAGTATGCTGGGATGTCTGAGTCTACTTTAGCGCCAGCAACTGCTTGGCCACCGAAAGTAGCAGCGGCAAATAGAGATACTGCTGCGAAAACCTTCTTCATTTTCATAACTACTCTCCAATATAAGTAGGTAGATTTAATTTGATTCGTTCAAAACTATTTGATGACGGTCAAGATACAAGCGGTTTATGACAACAATGTTACAAATTTATCGGCTTTCGCCTTTTTACAATGATTATTTCTTAATCAGAAAGAAGAGCGCCTAATCCCTATGTGATCACTGTCACTTCATCTGCAGCTTCTCTATAATGCTTCCAAAAATAATCACAGCATTGGATTCTTTTATGCATGACATATTTACAGCCATCTATCAGAGGCTGTCATCCATCACCGAAGGCATTGGCCGGGCCGTTTCCTGGCTTACCCTGATCATGACCTTAGTGATGTTTACGATTGTAGTGTTACGATACGTCTTCAACTTCAACCTTATCTTCCTTCAAGAATCCGTACTTTATTTACACGCCATCGTTTTCTTACTCGGTGCGGGTTACACCTTCAAAGCCAATGAGCACGTTCGAGTGGACATCCTTTATCGAACTATGTCGGAACGAAAACAAGCGGCGGTTAACCTGTTTGGCTGTGTCTTCCTGCTGTTACCGATGATGGTGTTTATAGGAATCATCAGCTGGGAATACATCAGCTTTTCCTGGTCCATTCAGGAAAAATCCCAGGAAGCCGGCGGCTTACCCTTCGTTTATTTATTGAAATCGGTGATTCTCGGCATGGTCTTCTCCGTCTGTTTACAGGGCATTGCCGAGATTTTCAGGTGTCTGGCGCTGTTAATGACCCCGGACCATCAAGCCCCCGAAGATAAACAGGAGGCCAACTGATGGAATTCATGCCTCTGATCATGTTTATCTGCATCTGCCTGGTGTTGATGCTTGGCTTCCCTGTGGCCTTTACCTTGGGTGGTACGGCCCTGGCCTTTGCAGGAATTGGCCTACTGACCGGCAGTTTCGATGCAGCGTTTTTGGAAGCCCTGCCCAACCGCCTGTTTGGTTTGATGAGTAACCAAACGCTAATGGCCGTCCCCTTCTTTGTCTTTATGGGGGTAATGCTTCAAAAATCGAAAATTGCCGAGGACTTGCTAGAAAGCATGTCCATCGTGTTTGGTCGTTGGCCCGGTGGTCTCGGGATTTCTGTGACTGTCGTTGGCATGTTGATGGCAGCCAGTACCGGTATCGTGGGTGCCACTGTGGTGACCATGGGCCTTATTTCTCTTCCGACGATGATCAAACAGGGCTATAGCCCTAAATTAGCCACCGGCGCCATTTGCGCCACTGGTACTCTGGGACAAATCATTCCACCGTCCATCGCATTGGTGATTCTCGGTGATGTGCTTTCCAGCGCCTATCAACAAGCTCAGTTGAGCATGGGCATTTTCTCGCCCAAGACAGTCTCTGTCGGCGATCTGTTCGTCGGGGCGATCATTCCTGGTCTGATTCTGGTCTTGCTGTACGGCCTGTACATTTATCTGGTGGCATTATTCAAACCCGAAACAGCGCCAGCCATTGATCGTAAAGAGTTGATTGCTCAGAACAAACACGACCACCTCGGTTTAATCATTTTATTTGGTCTGATCCCGCCGCTGTTACTGATCATTGCGGTATTGGGTTCAATCATCGCGGGGATTGCCACACCAACCGAAGCCGCCGCCGTGGGTGCGTTCGGTGCCACATTATTAGCAGCATTAAGAAGCAAGCTTGACCTGACAACCCTACGCGACGTGTGTCAGCAGACCACTCAAGTGACCTGTATGGTGTTCATGATCTTCATCGGTGCCGCCATTTTCTCATTGGTATTCCGAGGGTTTGGCGGGGAAGAGTTGATTCAGTCCGTCTTTACCGACATTCCTGGCGGACCCTTCGGAGCCATGCTGGTGGTGATGCTGGTGATCTTCCTACTTGGTTTCATCTTGGACTTCATCGAGATCACTTTTGTGGTAGTGCCGATTGTTGCACCGATTCTACTGGCAATGGGTTTAGATCCGGTATGGTTAGGCATCATGATTGCGATTAACCTACAAACCTCATTCCTTACCCCGCCTTTTGGTTTTGCGCTGTTCTATTTGCGTGGTGTGGCACCCAAATCGGTGGCTACCTCAGACATGTATAAAGGCGTCATTCCTTTCATCATCATTCAGTTGTTATTGCTGGTGGGCTTGGCCATTTGGCCGGAATTGGCTACCTGGCTGCCAACACAGGTGTATGGCAATTAGAAGAAAATCCATCGCTGTATAATAAAAACGCTCCTCATTAGGAGCGTTTTTATTGGCATAGATAGACATAGGTGCAGTTAGGAAACGTCTTGCAAAGCCAAAGAGAACTTGTTCAACTTCTCACTAGAAATGGTATGCCACAGTGACCGTTCCAAACGCTTGCAGTCCACCGGATTCGTCTTCAATGTCACTGGCTTCTGAGTTGAGATCGTTCTGACTTAAATGCCCAGCCGGATCTACCGCCACCAATGTCACATCCGGATCGTTGAGTTGATAGGTCAAACCCAACTCCACCATAAAATCAAAGCCGCTTTCACCATCGATTTCATTCCCCCAGCCGAGACTGATGTATGGCAGCACGCCACTGGAATCGATCTCGGTTTCCAGAGAATTAATATCCCCCGGATTCACTGTCGTAGACCCCACAGTAAAGCGGCGATCCATATCGGCATTGGCTGAAAACTCGGAATCAATGTACATCAATCCCCCCGAGAGGAAAAATTCACGCGTCCACCCCTCACTGGTGATCGGATACCAATCCACGCCTAATTGCAGAGCGGTGATGGAATAATCTGCGTCTTCGTATTCGATGTCAGACAACTCGATGTCGCCATCATCGACTTCCAAATCCATGCCGCTGATCATCGCTCGCCATTGCACACGATCACCATCCGTCAGGTGCCACTGGGTGGTACCGCTGGCCGTAATGCCTACGCCCAAAGCCCCTGCTGACACGCCCAATGACGTTTGTGCCGGTGAAGCAGGCATTTGTATTTCCTCTGCTTCTACATAGCCACCAACGGCCAACAACCCTGCCAGCCCAAACGCAAGGCTTAATGGCAGGTTCGCCTTCGTCAATCGACGAACTTCCAAGGGGTGATGTAGATTCGTTTTATTCAATTCCTTCATTACAGTCTCCTTATCTCAAAAGCAGACAACACTTGCGCTGTCGATACAGGGACATCATGAAGAATAGCGGAAGAAAGGTCTGTGGTGATTGTGGGACAAACTCCGCCGAAGTTGGACAGAATGTGACAAGACCTCTCAGCCTGAGGCTAGTAACAACAGAGCGGACTTACTCAAAGGCTCACACAGATTCACTCACAGAGATTCACTCACAGAGATTCACTCACAGAGATTCACACAGAGGCTTACACAGAGTTTCATACAGAGACTTGCACAGAATTTTAATAAGCCATTGGCCAGAGGACACAAAAACAGGCGCCACCTAGCGGGCTGTCTTCTACCCAAACTTCGCCGTTGTGCCATTGTATGATTTGGTGAACGATGGCCAAACCCAGTCCATGCTCTTTGGACACTTCCCGTTGTTCATTATTCAGCTGTTTGAACGCTTCAAACACTCGCCGTTTATCGCTATCCGGAATACCTGGTCCATCGTCTTCGACCTTTAATAAGTAACCGTTTGACTGCTCCGTCAAGGTCACCTGAATGTGTGAAGCGGCATACCGACAGGCATTGGCTAACAAGTTATTCACCAGCCGCTGCATGGCCCTGAGATCCAGCCTCATCATTGCGTTGCTGAGCGCTGGGGAAATGGTCAGATCAATGGCTAATTCCGGATGTTCAATTCGGCACTGTGAAATTTCCTGAACCAACGAGGGCGCAAAGCACACTTCCCGAAACTGGGTCAGATCGGCCACCCGACTGTAACGGGACAAGGCGAGAATTTGCTGAATCAAGTGATCGAGGGTATCAATACCGGACGCAATGCTTTGTCGATAACGCGCTTGCTCCTCTTCGGTAATGTCCGACGCCTGCAGCATTTCGAAAGCAAAACTGACGCGCGATAGCGGCGTCCGCAGATCGTGCGCCATCGCATTGGTGAGCTCCCGCTGGCTGTGAATCATGCCTTCAATCTGATCAGCCATCCGGTTATAGGTCTGGGACAGCTCGGAAATCATCGAGCCTTTCCTGACCTCTGCCCGGTGCTGTAGGTTACCCTTACCAAATTCAGAGGTCGCCGCTTTCAGGCGATTCAATTCCCGCCACAACAACATCACAAACAGGAAAATACCGAGACTGATGCTGCCTACCAGAATCATCAACGCGAGCGCCAGAATGGTTAACTCAGGCCCCGGCAAAGGGATCTTATCCGCCACCAGCACCAGAGGGTCTTCAACCGCTTGTTGATCAGGCAACCGTTGGTAGATCACAGTCTTCTCATCGTCCGTTAGCGACCAGGTCATGCCTTCATTCATCAATTGGGCCTGTTTTGCAGACGACAATGACAGCTGACTGAACGAAGCCATTGCCAATTCAAAACCAAACTCAGGCTGCAATTGCGAGATCAACATTGACCAAGAGGAGGCGTCGGTATTTCGAAAACGTTCCATCAACAGATGCAGTGTCCCCCGGCTCTGATTTAAGGTATCCAGATGCTCCGACTCATCCAGCATCATGTACAACCACCAGGAAGAATCACCTAAACGCTTTACCAGTACATCGCTGTCGTTGTCCGCCAGAATCAACAGGGTTTCGTCCGGTTGTAACGCCAGTAAAGAGGCTCGATTCGAATCACTCAATGTCGCGCCGATCGGTGCTTCCCAAATGTCCTGCGAACTATTCTGCAAAGGCTCCTGCGGCGGCTGGATCTGCTCGCGAGACAACAAATAGAGTTCATAGCCAAACGCATCCGCCAAACTATTAATGTCATCCCGCCACTGATCTTCCGGTAATGCCGCTAACCGCTGCTTAATTAAATAGAAGGTGCCCTTGAAGGTGTCGTTGACCCGATCCGAAACAAACCAATGATTCATGATTTTGATCGGATTCATGGATTCAGAGAACAGTAAGAAGCCCAAAGGAATGAAGACCAAAATCCAAATCCGAAAAAAGGCTTTTAGCATGGAATGTCCTTAATAGATGAGGTGCTGGGAGGCAGAGAGCAGAGCCATTAACGAATCTCCGCCGGCAGACTTAATAAGTAGCCTTTCCCTCGAATGGTTTTAATGATGACGGGTTCAGACGGATTATCGCCCAGTTTCTTCCGAACCCGTGAGATCCGGCGATCAATGGAACGATCCAGGCCGTCATAATCAAAGCCTCTCAAATTCCGGACAATGTCATCCCGAGAAACAATCTGCCCCTGATGCTCGGCCAGTAACACCAACAAATCAAACTCGGCAGTGGTCAGGTGCACCGAAGCCTGACAACACATCACCGATCGCGCACTGAGATCAATAACTAATCGCTCGTTAACTGATCCCTCGTTAATTAAACGCCCATTAACCAAGCTTCCCGCTGTTGAGGATCTAGCCCCCAATACAGGAGCAGAAACCGAATCTTCCGCCATATGTGATGTATTTGTCGATATCACGCCCTGAGCCACCTGCCGATCGGTTTCCACACGCCGTAACAAGGCGCAAATACGAGACAACAGCAGTCTGGGTTTTACCGGCTTAATAACGTAGTCG
This sequence comes from Litoribrevibacter albus, assembly GCF_030159995.1. NCBI lineage: Bacteria > Pseudomonadati > Pseudomonadota > Gammaproteobacteria > Oceanospirillales > Oceanospirillaceae > Litoribrevibacter > Litoribrevibacter albus. The sequence continues at coordinate 411,456 of NZ_BSNM01000016.1, forward strand.
TCCGCCCCCAGCTCCAAGCCCAGCATCTGATCCATGTCTTCATCGAGTGCCGTCAGCATCAGAATCGGCTGGTAGAAGAACGGCCGTACCTGTTTACAGACTTCCATGCCAGACAGACCTGGCAACATCACATCGAGAATCACCAGATCTGGCGCGTGTTGCTGAATATAATGGACGGCGTCACCCCCATGACTCAGATGAGTGACATCAAAACCGCTTTTGATCAGAAATTCACAAATTAACCCGGCCAACTCCTGATCATCTTCGACCAACAGCAAACGGTAGCTGGGTGTGTCTAATGCAAAGTTATCCATAGAGATTTTCTTATTACGTGGCATCCCATCCGGTTACAGAACAAAAAGGGCGTTAGAATCATGATCCCTTGTACCCTTGTTACAAGTCATGCCTTTAGATTCCCTTTTTCAAAACCATTCGATAGTGCCACGATTTTTGAAAAAGCACTTCGTGTAAAGTGTGACAGTTTTGGACACCGCCGGATTATGCACGATTATCGATCTGCGCCATCCATCAGAGACAATAGCTGATCATTAATCATCTTCAGACACGCTTCCGGCTGCTGAAGCCAGACGCTGTAAGGCATAGGCAACACACGAATGCCGGAACGAAACAAGCTCTTGTAGGTTTCTACATCATAGCTGTCATGAAAATCACCAGGGAAACCAATCAAATCAATTCCTAACAGCTGGCCTTGTTTTTGACAGAGCACATCAATTTCAACCCCGGCCACTTCGAAGCCTTGCCAACACTGATAGCCCTCTTGCACTAACGCCGCACTCAGTGTCTCCGCAAACTCACAACGGGCTTGATTAGCTCGCCCCTCACTGGCTTGAAGGTGATTGTGCTCTAAATAGCGCCGGAATAAGTTGTCTCTGGCCAGCGTGGTCGCGGCTACCGAATGATAAACATGCATTCGTTCTTTGGCCCGAGTCACCGCCACATTAAACATGTCTTCCCGATTGAGATAGGCGGCCGCCCGAGCCGAATTCTCATCTATCGCCATCGACAGTAACATCAGATCGCGCTCTTCACCTTGGAAACCATAGGGCGTGTCCACTCGAATCTTGTGAGCCTGTATGTCCGATTCGGAAAAGGTCGAAGCAATGGTTTTTTCCAGATATTGGGCCTGCTCACGAAACGGCGACAACACACCGATACTGGGTTTAAGGCCGGAGTCCGCGTATTTCTCAACAAACGATTCGATGTGTTGAATCACCTGCCGCGACTCTTCGCTATTTCGTCCGGTTCGGGTGCGTTCACCTTCCACCTGAGTGAACGACAACGCCGGTTCTATCAATTCACCGGGACGACTGCGCATCACTTTTAAACGATCCTGATAGAAGTAGCGATTACTGAAAGAAATCAGGTCGGTCTTTCCTCGATAGTATTCATCCAACAGACACACGGCGGTTTGCTTTTGGATGGTGTCGGACGCTAGATCCAACAACGATTGTTCCCGATAATTGTATTGTTGTGCGTAGGCCGGATTAAGCCGACAATAATCAAAAATCGACTGCTGTTCTCGTCGGGAGACAAAGGAAACATGCCGAAGCTGTTTTCCATCCCCCACAATCACAGCCCGCTTGGCCCGTTGTAAGGCAGGAATTGAAGTCGCTATGTCACACTGAGTGGCTTCATCGAATATCACCACATCAAATAACTCGGCTTGCAGCGGCAGCACCCGATTCAATTCATTGACATTCACCAACCAGATCGGAAAGGCCCCCAGCACATCCCCGATGTTGGTTTGGGCAAAGCGCTCTTCCTGCATCTTGGAATCCCTCGCCTTCAACGCCTGTAAGAACTTGGTGACCTCACCCCGCCGGGTATTCAATAAGGTATCTAACTGCTGGACGCGATAGGCATTAATGTAGTCGGCACATAAAGATTCCCGACGCTCTTGGAGCGTTCCGATCTCTTCCGGACTGCGCCAAAGCACGGCCGGATCTTTACGTGCGCTGAGCCAGGACAGCACGCCGTTCAGCATTCGCCCCCAAACGCCGCTGCGCTGAGACGACTGAGCAAGTCGCCCACTGATCCAGCGTGACCAATTCAACTGTTTCTGAAAGGTTTGGGAGACACCATCCAATTCCCGCTTCACGTCGGTCAGCTGTCTATGAATACGCTCCGGATTGACGCGGGAAGCCACGCCCATCGACAACAAGGCATCCAGATACTCTTTCATCGACGTCTGGAAATTTCGCTGTGTGGTATGAACATAGCCCTGTTGTAGATTGAAAGTCTCATTGAGCTTTTCGCCCACCACTTTGATCGCTTGCTCACTTTTGGACACCACCAGCACAGATTCACCATGCAACATGCGGTCAATCGCAATAGCCGCAATGGTGTAACTCTTACCCGTACCAGGCGGCCCGGAGATCAGGCTCACCGTTTCTTTTGCGGCATTTTCCAGCGCCGTTAACTGTGGTCGGCTTAGCAAGCCTGGAATCAAATCCGGCTCGGTTGCTGATGGCGCAGATAAGACCTCATGTGCCTGCCCCAATAAGGCCGACAAGGCTGAAGACACGGTTCCCGGTTGGGATAACACGCCCAGCTCATGCAAGACACCCCGAGATCCCTTGGCACGTTCAGCCAACAATAAAGCACATGCACAACGCACGGTGATACGATCGCCCGATGACTCAGCACTATCCGAAGCGGTCATATCAGAGGAAGCCGTCAAGGTCGGCCAACGTCCTAACTCCTCAAGGTTTACAATCACAGTATGCTGTCTCAGCCATTTGCTGACCTGGGCAACGGACTCCATCGCCAGGGGCCATTCAACAACAGGAAAGGATTCGAGCTCGGCACTGTCGAGATCCGGTTTCAATAACTGACGTAATAGCGGGCGGTTTACCCGAAGGTCGGACTGATCTATCGATAAATAATACGCACCACTGGTGTCTTGTGGATGAATCTGGGCAGGAAAATAAATCAGCGGGGAATTCAGTGTCCTTGAAGAAGAAAAGCCGGAGGTGGTGGTGACTTTCCCACGAACAAAGAAACAGCCATAAATCAGCAAACGCTCTTTCTTATACTTCTCAGTCTGTGTATACAGCTGCTCAACGTTCGCCTCAACCAAGGGCAATTTCGGCAAGCCACCCGACGCAAGTTCATCGTGGCCATTAATCTCCAAATGTCGGTTGCTACGAAGACGAGACACATCACTGATTGAAATACCGTAACTGTCCGCCCGGTAACAACGGCGAAAATAATCAATCAACTGTGACGATGTGTGTTCCATACCAAAAATTCCATCTACGTCCGGTGCAGGCAGTATTACTAAAAAAACAGCCTCAGGGAAGGAAACACATCATACCCAAGCGAACTAATGCACCAGTACTTAATTAATGCATCAGCGCCGACAGAATCTGGCTTACCAGTTGCCCTTGTCGGTTTAAGCCGGTTTTCTGAAATACCTGTTTCAGGTAAGAACGCAGTGTCGCCTCTGACTTATGCCGGATCTCAGAAATTTCTTTCAGACTCAAACCGACACAAAGATCTTCACACAACAGAGCCTCAGCCTGAGTTAACGAGAAATACTCGGCAATTAAACGAGCGCCCGGTAAGGATCGAACCTGAGGGTCATACAGGGTCACCATCGCACCACCACGATGTTCACTTAACCCTTCGATGGGGTTCACACACAACACCAGACTTGAACGATCTGCCCGTTCAACAAACAAGGAATCGGAACTGAATAACTGCAATCCCATACTGGCCCGGATACTTTCTGTGGCGTATTGCATGTAATGCCACTGAGTCTCTTTATTTTGGAAAGACAAACGATCATCCACCAGCGTGATGGTTTTTTCTGTCTCAAGTATGCCTTGTGCAGCCTTGTTGACATGAACCACGTTGAGTTGATCATTTAAGATCAGGGTGGCGATCGGCAATGCATTAATCACGGCCGCAAAGGACGCCGCCTGTTCCATTTGTTTATTGGTTTGCTGATACAGCTGCACCGCCTGACGAATGTAGGGCACCAAGCGATTCAGCCGCTCCAGTTCCGGTTCGGTATAAGGCCCCTGCTGATAGGTCCGCTGTAACGCTAAAATCAGGGAAGAAGAATCTTCGGCATGGGCCACCAACCAGGCAGAATCGAGCATATTCTGATCAGACTCCCAACGCTGATAATCGTCTTTAGGAGGCGATTGTTCCAGGATAGGCAAAGTTGAATGGAACACACCCGGCGATTGAGAAACAGCATGATTCAACACCGCATCGTGCTCAAGCATATTGTTATTGCCATACCACTCCATGAACCCTTCAGGAAACCCCGTATGCCATATATATTCAATGGCCATCGGCTCTCGTCGAAGATTCACCAAAATGCCTGAACAGGCATTAATCGCCTGCACCAAGTCCGCTAAAAACGGATGAAAGCCCTCTTTATCGGTGAGAGATGCGTACAACCGTTGAATGAGTGCCGGTTCGTCAAACACATTGTCTCTTTGATAATCACCATTCTCACCCTGAGAAATAGAAAGATCACTCATACACCCCTGTTCTCCCTGTCTGAAGAATTTACCCCGCCCTATTCTAACGTCAGGTACTTTTCTCTAGCAATGAACCGCTAAAGCAATTACCCCCATATGAGGGTAGTTGAGTCTATTCCGCTTGTGTTGCAATTCAAAAGTTTTCACAAACATCGAGAAATAGTGCGAGGAATAGAACTATGAACAAAGGGAAAACAATCAGTCGCAGTGTCGCAATATGCGCACTAGGTACTTTAATGGTGGCCTGTAGTGACGGTGGGTCCAGCGGCGGTAGCAGCTCAAACAACTCATCAAGCACAACCAATACAGGGCAATTTGTTGATAGTGAAGTAGTAAACATCGCCTACCGAACGGAGACGCAGTCAGGCTTCACAGATGAAAACGGAGAGTTCAAATTTAAAGATGGCGAAACTGTTACCTTCATGATTGGTGACATTGAATTGCCAGCTACAGACGCCAAAGACCTGATCACACCACTGGATATTGCCGATACCACCGACGTTAACGACACCAGCGTGGTGAATATCCTTCGCTTATTGCAAACACTGGATACCGACGGTGATCCAGACAATGGCATTACCATTGCTGATCTTGCTCACGATAACGCAGTAGGCTACGACATCGATTTCAGCAGCGGCACCTTTGACGATGACATCGAAGCCTTGATACCCCTCTCAGGTTCAGACAATACTACTCTGGTTGATCAAGCCACTGCGGTTGCTCACTTTCAGTCTTCCATTGACACACTCACCTCCGCCTTTACTCCAAGCCTGTTCACCAACGGTGAAGCCTACAATGTGTTCGAAGACGACACCTGGGTAATCGCCGGCTTTACCTTTAAGACCGATGGATCATTGGCCTGGGATTACGCAGGCGAACAAGGTACAGGCAGCTACGAATTCAGCCACGATAACAAAGTGATCATCCTCGATGACGATGAAGACTTTAATGAGTTCGTGGTCTTCAAGTCGTTCGATCTGGAAACCAATATGTACAGTGTCTGCTGGTACGACGATGAAGACGTGGCCAGTGCCGACGCGGCCCTGGAAGACTGTGAAGGAAAAGAAGACGCGATGGATGAACTGATCGTCTTTGATATTCAGCAAGCCATCGACCTTGTTGTGGAAAAAACGACAGGAAGTAATGGCGACTCAACCAGCTCCTTTGCCCAATTCGAAACAGAAAAATTCATCGGACAGACAATCTATGACGCCTATTCCGACGACGATGTCTGGGCGTTGGGAAGCCTTACGTTCACAGCGAACGGCGAGTTTACCTATTCTGAAGACGGCGAAAATATTCCAGGGGAATACACTTTCTCAGACAGCAACCGTGTTCTGAATCTCACCTTCGAAGAAGACGGCGAAGCTCAGCACAACTACTTATTGGTCTATGAAATCGACACCACCAACGATGTTTATAGCATTTGCTGGGTCGATGAAGCGACCGACATGGTCGATGCCAAGAGCCAATGCGGTCAGGAAACCAATGACTGGTCAGAACTGTTTGTCTTTGACGAAGCGCAAGCCGAGCAAATCGTCGCCAACGAAGGGCTTGCTCAATAACTCACTTGCGCTTTCGTAAAAAGCTAACCGCAGAAGTAACTGAGCTGCGAAAATTATTAAGCTGCGAAAGCGCTGATTGTGTCATAAAGATAACCTGCTGCAGAGACAAGGTTCGCCTTGTCTCTGCCTCCATTCACGCCAATAGTTTCCACAACCGATCCCTGTCTGATAACCCCATCCTTACCTACCTATAAGTAGGCACACAAAATGCTTACCCACCAATAATTCATTATTTTATATGCTCAGACTGCAAGGATTTGCCATGACCATTCAACTTAACAATTCGGTGGTGAACAACGCCAACGGCTCAAACACCACCAAAAAGACCACAGGGAACACCACGTCTGCGGAAGCGCAACAGAACTCAAGCAACGACGACGATATCAAGTTATCCACGCGCGCCCAGAAGATCCAGAAACTTAACGAAGAGTTCTTTCCGAATGGTCCGGGCAGCTTACGCATCACCGGCGATTTCATTCAGCGCCTGTACGATTATGGGTTTATCTCACAATCCGAAGCCGAGCACTTAGGCGGCAGGGTTTCAAACACCAAAGACTTACCCGATTCATTGGAGAAGATTTCCAATAACCTCAGCATCATCTCTGATCGGGTGAAACTGATTGATAGTGAGGATTCGTTGATCGATATCCTGAAACGATCTGATGCTATTCTGAACAACCTCGACGGCTCTAACCCCAGCGAACTGGCCAAAGACATTACCTCAGTGAATGCCGAACTGACCAGTTATCTGAAAAGCGATGAGGCCGAGAAGTTAACAGAGGATGAAGTAAAAGCGCTGAAAGAACTCAGTACCGCACTACGTATTGCGGATCGCATGAACCCCGCGAACCTATCAGCAGGAAAGCTCAATCAGTACTTGTCTTTTCTCTAACTGATCACTCCTTGACGCATATCAAAACGCCCTGGCCACATCACTCTAAAATTAACCTCACATAATATGTGGTGAGGCTATGGGCTATGACAGAACTATCAACTGATTTCTCTAACTTTCATTGGGACGATGAAATGATTCGTCGCTATGAAGGTAAAGGCCCGAGATACACGTCCTATCCCACCGCCTTGAGTTTCACACCGATCAAACACGATCAGTTCACTCGTCATGCGGCACAGTGCCAAGACGTTAGTGATCCGATCTCCCTGTACGTACACATTCCATTTTGTGAGCGCCTGTGTTTTTACTGCGGCTGCAATAAGATTGTGACGCAACAGAAAGAAAAGGCCGATCCTTATATCACGGCATTGAAGCAAGAGATGGAAATGATCAGTCCGAGCTTCAAGCATCGCCCCGTGCATCAGCTGCACTTCGGTGGTGGTACGCCTAACTATTTGACCAAAGAACAATTTCAACAGGTGATCCATCATTTGGAGAAGTTCTTTGATCTGGATATGACTCGGGAAGGCGAGTACTCCATTGAGGTTGACCCAAGAACACTGACCACCGAACAGGTGTCGCATTACCGTAAACTGGGCATCAACCGGATCAGCATGGGCATTCAGGATTTCGATCCGAAAGTGCAACACGCCATTAACCGCATTCAGACTTACGAAGAAGTGGAAGAAATCGTGCGTGCCGCCCGTGGTTGTGGCTACCAATCCATCAGTTTCGATCTGATTTATGGTTTGCCGTACCAATCCACAGAGACCTTTGCCAAGACGCTGGAACAGGTAGTGGAACTGAACCCGGACCGCATTGCCGTGTTCAACTACGCGCATTTGCCGGATCGCTTCAAAGCACAGAAATTGATTGATTCAGACTCCATTCCAACCAGTGCAACCAAGTTGGATTTACTTCATCTAACCATCCGTAAGCTCATGGAAGCCGGTTACGTGTACATTGGCATGGATCACTTTGCAAAAGCCGATGACGAACTGTGTGTCGCTCAACGCTCCGGCACGCTTCAGCGTAACTTCCAGGGCTATTCGACGCACAATGAGTTGGATTTGGTTGGTCTGGGCGCTTCGTCAATCAGTTTGGTTCAAGGGCTTTACAGCCAGAATGCCAAGGGCTTAAAGCTCTATCAGAACTTCTTGGCACAAGGCATTTTACCAACGGAAAAAGGCTATCAGCTGAACGAAGACGACGAGCTGCGTAAAGAACTGATCATGACGCTGGCTTGTCAGTACAAGCTGGATTACACCAAGTTTGAGGAAAAGTACGGTATTAACTTCAAAGAGTACTTTGCGAAAGAGCTGGCTTCGCTGGCCCACTTTGCAGAAGACGGTATGGTGAACCTGGAAGAAGATCGCTTGCAGATCAATCAACCAGGCCGTTTGTTGATTCGCTCAATCTGTATGGCATTCGATGCCCACATGAACCCGGAGCTTCAACAGCGCTTCTCGAAAGTGATTTAGTGTCGCCCATATTCAGAGTGGGCCACAAACAAAAAAGGGATCGATACAATATCGATCCCTTTTTTGTTTCAACCAACCGTAAGAGGCTTATGGCATCTCAGGCTCTGCTTCGTCTTCGCCCATTGTGCGTAACTGAGACAAGTACGGTTTGATTGCATCAATGTCTGCCTGAGGTACGTTCTTAGTCGACTCGTACATGTTCTTACTCTGTCTCATGGCATTCTTCATCATTTCTTTTTGCTCCGCCGGGATCTGATCGTTATCCATCATCGCCTGCATCTGAGCCATCATTTGTTTCATTTGTGGAGCCTGTTGATTCATTTCCAGCGACATATAAGCGGTCATGATCTGAGCGCCCACTTGCGACCATTGCTCCGGTGAATCAAAACCAAAACCATCAACAACACCATCAAATTCGTTATAGAGTCCGGTTTTTTTCAACGCCACAACACCTTGTCTAAAGGCTTCTTCCAGTGATTCCTGCTTTTCAATATTGGCATCGAAAGGCTCTAACTTGGATTCGTATTTATCACCAAACACTTCAACCGCTTTCTGACTCTTAATCCATTGAGCAACCAGGTTGCCAGTCAGGTTGTCAGCCAGCAAAGTCGACGACCAACCTAAGCACAGAGCCAGTACAACGCCGCCGAAACGTAACATGGAGTTCATAACATTGTCCTTAATTTTCAATGAAAGAAAAATCATATCCCAAGCCTTTCGAATCACATACGAAAAAGGCGATCATTTGTGATCGCCTTCAGCTTTCTAACCGGGATTGGGAATAAATAACACCTATCAAGTCCGATTCAAACCCGGTAGGTGTAGATCCCGTACGATTAAAACCGACCCTTATTGGGATCGCGCATTAATGTAAGCTTGCTCCGACAGTTTATGCCAGTTGCTGACGCCGTCTCTGAAGGCAATAAACGACTCATAGACTTTTTGCGTCAACGGATCGGTTTTAGCCACTTCCGCAACCACTTCATCCGAAGTCGTCTTCAATACCGCCAACACTTCATCCGGTAAACGACGAATCTCAACGTTGTGCTTGTTCACCAACTCGCTCAATGCGGCATTGTTACGCGCCGTGTACTCATCCAGCATGTCCTGGTTAATGGCCTTGGTCGCCACTTTCAGAATTTCCTGAAGGTCGGCCGGCAATGCATTCAAAGCCGTTTTATTGATGGAAAACTCCATCATCGAACCTGGCTCATGCCAGCCTGGGTAATAACAGAATTTCGCCGCTTTGTAGAAGCCAAATGCCAGGTCATTGTACGGGCCAACCCACTCGGTGGCGTCAATGGCACCGGTCTGCAGCGCTGTGAATAACTCACCGCCAGGAATGTTCACCGGCGTACCGCCAACGCGTTTCAAGACTTCACCACCCAAACCTGGGATACGCATTTTCAGACCTTTCAGGTCTTCGATGGAATTGATTTCTTTATTGAACCAACCCGCCATTTGCACTCCGGTATTCCCACCCGGTAACGGATAGACATCGTGCTCTGCGTAGATTTCTTCCCACAGCTCCTGACCGCCGCCGTAGTTGATCCAGGCGTTGATTTCCTGAGCGGTTAAACCATAAGGCACCGAGGTGAAGAATTGTGACGCAGGAATTTTACCTTTCCAATAATACGCGCCACTGTGCCCAATTTGAGCCGTACCACGAGACACCGCATCAAATACTTCTAACGCAGGCACCAACTCACCGGCACCGTACACCTTGATCTTTAAACGTCCGTTAGACATGGAATCAACCAACTTCGCCAAACGCTCAGGCGCCATACCCAGGCCAGGGAAGTTTTTCGGCCAGGAAGTCACTAGCTTCCATTCAAATGTCTGTTTTTCTGCCGTTGTGGTGGTTGCTGGTCCGTTGTCACATTCCTGTTTTTGACACCCTGAAAGAGCGACAGCGGCTGCCCCCAAACCGGCGGCCGTTAAAAGATCACGACGTTTCATTCTGTTCTCCTTGTCGATACGACTCATACACGCTCAGATCAATTGCTGTGTCGTGCTGTTCCTGTGCCGTACTGTTGTTTTTGTTATGGTTTGGTTTCTGTAAATCCGTTGTAATTGAAGCCAGTCACGACAGGTTATGCAAGTGCTCTTTGGACATTCGTTACAACATCTGAAGATTGGCGTAGGCCAACATCAACCACTTGCTGCCTTCGTCAGAGAAATTCACCTGAACCCGTGCATTGCCACCACGACCTTCACAGTTCAAGACAATACCTTCACCGAAGATTTCGTGATACACCCGCTGACCGAGAGGGATCAGATCTGAATCGGGCTGACCAGCAGACATCCCAAAGCTCGCCATCGCCGGTTTGGTAATCGGCGCTTTCACTCTCAGTTCATTCAAATGCTCGTCAGGAATCTCATTTACAAAGCGCGACAAACGATTGAAGTTTTCCTTACCATGCAAACGACGACTTTCCGCATAAGTAAGCACTAACTTAGTCATTGCACGGGTAATGCCCACGTAGGCCAAACGGCGCTCTTCTTCCAAACGACCCGGTTCGTCCGCAGACATTTTATGAGGGAACAAGCCTTCTTCCATGCCCACCATGAACACCAATGGGAACTCCAGGCCTTTTGCCGAGTGCAGGGTCATCATCTGCACGGCCGACTCATACTCGCTGGCTTGAGTATCACCGGCATCCAACGCCGCACTATCAAGAAAGGCCACCAACTCGGACGAATGATCGGTTTCGTTGCGGAATTGTTTAGCGGCACTGGCCAGCTCCTGCATGTTTTCTACACGGCTGCGACCGGCTTCGCCTTTTTCTTTCAGGTGATGTTCAATCAAACCACTGCGTTCGACCACCTGACTGACGATCTCATCCAAAGGCAAGCCATCGGTGGTTTGCGACATTTGATCAATCATCTGGATAAATCCGTCCAACGAATTCGCCGCTCTCGCAGAAAGCAACTTCAATGACAGCATTTCATTGGCGGCATGCCAGAGCGATACATTTTGCTGACGGGCAAAGTCGCGAATCTGCTCTGCGGTTTTGTTGCCGATACCCCGTGCCGGCACGTTCAGTACACGGTCAAAGGCAGGATCATCATGACGGTTTGATAGCAATCTCAAGTACGCCATCGCATTACGGATTTCCAAACGATCATAGAAGCGCTGACCGCCGTAAATGCGGTAAGGGGTGCCGGAACGTAGTAACGCTTCCTCAAGCACTCGCGACTGAGCATTGGAACGATACAGAATGGCAATTTCATCCAAACGATGTCCGTCCGACTGAAACTCATCAATGCGGTCGGTGACAAAGCGCGCTTCCTCTTGTTCGTTGAAGGCTTCATATAAGTCGATCTGCTCACCGTCGCCATCGTCAGTCCACAACTCTTTACCGAGACGATCCGGGTTGTTTTCAATCACCGCATTGGCGGCTTTCAGAATGTGACCGGTGGAACGGTAGTTTTGCTCCAACCGAACCACTTGCGAACCGGCAAAATCCGCCTGGAACTGACGAATGTTCTCAATCTTGGCACCACGCCAGCCGTAGATCGACTGGTCATCATCCCCCACAGCGGTGAGATGTACACTTTGCCCCGCCAGGACGCGTAACCAGGCGTACTGGATGGTGTTGGTATCCTGGAACTCATCCACCAGAATATTACTGAAGCGTTTTTGGTAGTGCGCCAACACATCCGGGCGCTTTAACCATAATTCATGAGAGCGCAACAACAGCTCACCGAAGTCCACCATGCCGCCGCGTTCACAGGCTTGTTCATACGCCTTATACAACTCAATCATACGGTTGTAATAGGGATCATAAGACGGCGGAATGTGATCGGCTCGCAAGCCTTCATCTTTCTGGGAGTTAATGTAGCTCTGCACCTGACGTGGAGGCCATTGTGACTCATCCATCTGCTGTTCACGCAAAATACGTTTAACCAGACGCAGTTGATCGTCGGAATCCAGAATCTGGAAGTTTTCCGGTAAACCTACGTCCTGATAATGCAGCTTCAATAGACGATGGGCCAACCCGTGGAAAGTGCCCACCCACATGCCTTGAATGGAGGTTCCCAGTAGTTCTTCAATACGACCACGCATTTCACGCGCGGCTTTATTGGTAAAGGTCACCGCCATGATGGAATACGGCGATACCTGCTCAACCTGCATCAACCAGGCAATACGGTGAACAAGCACCCGGGTTTTACCCGAACCCGCCCCGGCGAGTACAAGTTGACTGCCCTGTTCAGAAGAGACGGCTTGACGTTGTGCATCATTAAGGTGATCTAAGAGATGGCTAATATCCATAATTGAGAACTGGTTCCTGCCAAAATAGCATTTTTGAGCTGAATTTTACGTTAAAAACAAAACTTTATTTCAAGCATAATCAGTGAGTTATAAAAAACTCTTCGACTTTATCTGAATATCTTGTTACATAAGTTTACATCCACCAGGAATTCAGTCATTATCCTGATTATTAATAATAACTATGTCTTTGGTGTAGTGACGTACGCTTAACAAACTGAAGTAGTCCAAGACTACTTACAAAGCCGACAAGTATCCAATAAAAGAAGATCGGCCACCAGCACACAAAGACGAATAGCTTAAATCAGCACTATGCAATCAACGACGGCAACAGTAAACGACAGTACTCTGCCTGATTTTCGCTCGGGTGAACATCAGCTGCTCAAGGCTCAGCTAAAACGTTTAGCAGTGGAGTCTAAGGCGTTCTACACCCTGTCGTTATTGGCCAGTCTCGTCGTTGTGATCACCTTCTGGCGTCATCTACCTTCCTGGCAGACCATTAGCTGGCTGGCATTACAATGTGCCTTGCCCCTCGGACAACTGGCGTTTTATTCTTTCATTGCCAGTAACCGCCAGGTTTCGATGCGGCTCAAGAGTCTGTTTACCACTGCCGGTGCGGCCTTATCCGGGCTCGCCTGGAGCAGTATTTTTGTCGCCATTGACCCCATCTCCACCAATGATCAGGCGTTATTATTCTGTTTATTAGCCTCGTTGGCTGTCTATGCCACGGCCGCCTTTTCAGCTTACATACCTGCATTTATCAGCTTTACCATCGCCATTCTGATGGCGCCGTTTGCCCATCTGATACATAACTACGATCTGTCACACAGCAACCTGATTTTTGTGGCTGGCTTATTCTCTGTGTTCCTTTGCTACAGCGCCGTTCGTATTAACCGTTCAACCGTGGTGGCACTCAAGTATCGCGCTGACAAAGAGACGCTGATTGATAACCTGACCCACTCGATGACTCAATCCGATCAGCTCAATCAGGAACTGATTCAGGAAGTACAGCAACGGGTAACGGCTGAGTTGAAACTCAAGCGAGCACACGAACAGCTGGAACAAACCGTCGATAACCGTACTCAGGAATTGCAACAAACCAATCATCTGCTTGAGCAGGAAATGGCCCTGCACAAAAACACCACCAAGGAATTGTTAAACAGTCAGAATCGTTTATCGAAATCCATGGAAGTCAGCCAGCTCGGTTTATGGGAATGGGATCTTGAAAACGACTGCATCTATCACTCGCATTTCCACAAGCTGTTTGGCAGCAGCAACACCACAACGACGCAATTCCTGAAGCATCTGAAATCCCATACCCACCCGGAAGATTTCAGAGCTGCCCGCAAAGCACTGATCGAGCACATGCGCGGCAATACTGAACAATATCTGGTGCGCTACCGCATTCGTCAGGAAAACGGCAGCTGGCTGTGGTTTGAAGATTCAGGGCAAGCGGTAGAGTGGAACGAGAAAGGTCGGGCAACCCGAATTCTGGGGACTCGACGGGAAGTAACCCAGGTTATGGAACACACCGAGAAACTGCGCCTCGGTAACATCGTATTCCAAAACACCACAGAAGCCATTGCCATTCTCGATCGAAACTTTAAGTTCATTACGGTCAATAACAGCTTTATCACCATGACCGGCTATGAACTGAACGAAGTCATCGGTAAAACGTCTGTCGAACTGGATGATTCCGTTGAAAAACTGGAGACCTTAAAAGCCATTGGACGCGAACTGGCCCATAACGATTTATGGCAAGGTGAGATTACCGATTACCGCAAATCCGGTTCCGCCTATCCTATGTGGCTGAAAATTAATCTGGTGCGTGATAGCAGTGGCTTACCCTCCCATTACATCTGTTTGTTGTCAGATCTGACAGCACGTAAGGAAATCGACCGTAAGCTTCGCTATCTGACGCATTACGATAAACTGACCGGGCTGGTGAATCGCGACCTGTTCCTTGATCGTTTACACACGTCGATGCAGCACAGCCACCGTACCGAAACACCGCTGGCGCTGTTCCTGATCAACCTGGACCGCTTCAAGCTGATCAATGACACCTTCGGCCACGGCGCCGGAGACAAAGTCCTTCGAACGGCGGCCGAGCGTTTATCGCAAGTCTTTAGCGACGCCGACACCGTTTCTCGCTACAACAGCGATGAGTTTGCAATTGCCATCGAATATTCGGATGACATCCGCACCATTCAGGCAAAAGCGAAGCGCGCCATTGAGCTGCTCAATCAGCCGGTCAAAGTGGCCGATAAAGAGCTGATCTTATCCGCCAGTATCGGGATCAGCCTGACACCTACCCACACTAAAGACATGCACACCTTGCTTAATCAGGCGGAACTGGCCCGAAACCAGGCCAAAGGCATGGGCGGTAACGTATTTTATCTCTTCGAAGAACACCTCAACGACAGCTCGGCTGAGCGGTTACATCTTGAGAATGAGCTGCATAACGCTTTGCTGAAGAACCAGTTTGAAGTCTTCTATCAGCCGAAGCAGAACCTGAAAGACAATTGTATCGAATCCGCTGAGGCCTTGATTCGCTGGAACCACCCGGAACACGGCTTGATTCCTCCGGTGAAGTTTATTCCTCTGGCCGAACAAACCGGCCTGATCAACAAAATTGGCGAATTTGTACTGAGAACCGCCTGCCAACAAGCGCGTTGGTGGTCACTTAAAGGCTTTGGCGATATTAAAGTATCCGTGAATTTATCGGCTCAGCAGCTCAAAGCCGATGGTTTTATGTCGTTACTCACCAGCATTCTGAAAGAGACCAATCTCGAACCAGAGCGCTTGATTCTGGAAATCACAGAAAGCCTATTGATGGACGATGTGGAAGCCACCATACGCCAGTTACAGGAAATCCGGGATCTCGGTGTCGGGTTATCCATCGATGACTTCGGCACGGGCTACTCTTCCCTGAGTTACCTTAAACGCTTCCCGATCGACATCTTGAAGATTGATCAGTCGTTCATCAAAGAAATCAATACCAATGCCGATGATGCGGCCATCACCAAAGCCATCATTGCCATGGCACACAGCCTCGACCTCCGCGTAATCGCCGAAGGTGTGGAAACGGAGGAATCCCGTGAATTCTTGCGAGACCAAAACTGCGATCTCATTCAGGGCTATCTTGTCAGCCGCCCACTGACCAATGATCAAATGCAACGCATGCTGGCCAATTTCGCCGCCTGATTTTTACTGTTTATTCTTCACACTCACCTTTGTCTAAAGCGCGATCAAGTCCACACCATTTCCTTGCCTGAATCCAAGAAAAAACCTTGCCAATACTCAGTGTTAATGCGGTTTTGTAGGAAATTATTGGAAATTCTTCACAGTGATCAATTAAAAACCAGAATAATGTTTGATTTTTAAACAATCCATTGGTATTAAAAAGTAATGAAGGTTACATAAGACCGTCATATTTCTGCTTTTAAATTTCGAATTATTGATCACTCAAGGAGGCACAACATGATCAATGGCGAAAAAGTAAGCGAAGTGAAAACCGAAATACTCAACGCAAGCATGAATGTTGAGCTGGATGATAAGAAAGCAAAGGAGAGAGAACGTTCTCGGAAAATGCGTGCCGCACGCCTATCCATCGAACTGTATCGAGAAGAGCAGGAACTGCGACACCAAATCGAAGAGTTTCCTTTTGAGTAAGTAAGACACCGGATCATATTGATCTCTGCTTAAGCGCCCAATCGCTTAAGAACAACAAGGTTTTCAGCCAATACACAGGCATTGGCAGTTGCCGTTATCGCCAAATTTTCTGGCCTCCGATTCTCATGATGGCCACGTGTGCTTTTCGCGCTTTAAAATTCTCTCCGTGATTAATCAAATATACATTTCATCTAGGAAACCAACTCGACACAATGAGGACTAATCTAATATATTGGAAAAGGCCGGAACGACCTGAACCAGCTACGGAATCCCATCATGAAGATCATTAGACTCAGCCTCTTAATCCTACTTAGTTGGAGTCTGATTGCCTGTTCCCCATTTACCATCTCCACCGACTACAACCCCGCTCTGGATACTCAACACTGGCAAGGTTTTCAATGGCAGCTAGATGAGATCTCCAGCAAAGATCCTTACGATAATGACTTAATCCGCAAGCGAATTGTTCAGGCGATGAATCAACAACTGACGGCTAAAGGATTTCAGCTCTCGGATACGCCACACACCGACTTCACTGTGTCCTACTTCTTTTTGGTGGAACCCAGATTAGACGTTCATCGATTCTACAACCACCGCTGTCCCTGGGTTGGCTGTCAGGATTACCGCTTCGAGACCTTTGTCAGCGAATACCAGTTCGGCTCAATCATCATTGATATAAAGAATGGCAAGAGTGGTGAACTCGAATGGCGTGGTATTGTAGGATCACGCATCACAGAAGGGGCCACACCAGAAGAACGGGAAGAAACGATTGAGCAGGCAATCAATGAACTGATGCTGGCGTTTCCACCAACACCAAAGATTGTGCATTGAAAACAGCTATAAGTTTCGCCAAGAGAAACTTATAGGGAGAACAAACCAGCACATTATTGGATTCTAAGAACGCCGAAAAAGGGACTGAATCTTACCGCTTGCGCTTCTTACGTTTAGCTGCTTTTTCAGCCTTCTCGGCTTCTTTCTGGGCACGCAGTTCTTCCATCTTCACTTCTTCAGCCTCAATCATTGCAGGGGTTTCGAAGGTCAGTTGACCCAAGGTGCCGGCACGCAGTTCATTCAAAAGAATCTCGGAGGCTTTGTGAAGATCCACCATGCCGCCCGAACGACGACAGCCGCGCTTGTGACCGATGGCTTCCAGCAATTCCAGATCACTGCCTGGCAGCTCGTCGAGTTTGTAACGCTCAACCACCCGATCCGGATACGCCTGAAGCAGATAGGCACAGGCGTACATAGCCACGTCTTCAAATTCCATCGCGGTGTTTTTAACCGCACCGGTGACAGCCAGTCGGTAGCCACTGTCCGGATTTTCGAATTTTGGCCATAGAATCCCCGGTGTGTCTGAAAGCAGAATACCGTTACCCAAGTTGATCTTTTGCTGACGCTTGGTTACCGCCGGTTCGTTGCCCACTTTGGCGATGACCTTTCCGGCCAGGGTATTGATCAGGGTGGACTTCCCTACGTTCGGAATGCCCATGATCATTGTGCTGATGGGTTTGAAGGAGCTTTCTTTCTCCGGCACCAATTTTCGGCACAGATCCATAATCTGACGCGCTTGCGAGGGTTCTTCAGCCGTTAGCGCCAGCGTCTTTACACCTTTTTCCTGCTCTAGATAGGTTTGCCATTCGCGGGTTTTCTCCGGATCGGCCAAATCACTTTTATTGAGGATCTTGATGCAGGGTTTCTCTCCACGGAGCGAAGGCACCATAGGGTTATTGCTGCTGTAGGGAATGCGGGCATCCAATACTTCAATCACCAGATCCACCTGCGGCATGATCTGACGAATTTCTTTCTGGGCCTTGTGCATGTGCCCCGGATACCACTGAATGGCCATAATGTCCCCTACGCTACTGGTGCTGATTCGAAGCAGGCATTCTACCTAAATCCCCCGTCAGCGAAAACTCATCCTTTTTTATCCTAATATCCACCTTTGGGTGGATCATCTCGTTCGATTCCGGTTTTAGCATAGACCCATAACAATAAAAACGATGCCAGCTGTCGGTGACTCCGTAATAACGCCTTTCCTTGATTCGTTACCGGGCATTCATAAAAACAAAATATGACGAGATAAGGACGACAGATGGAGACCCTACTGAAAGAGCGTCTCGGGACGCCCAACGAACAACCAAAGCCCTCGAATTCAACCCGCGTAAGCTCAGAAAATATGCAGGCAACAACGCCCTTATCACTGGCGAAAGTATTGCAATTCCCGGAATCACTACGATGGGAGGATCATGAATTCACGCTGTCAGAGCGGGTTCAATGGTTGGAACGCTTTGGCAACCACTGTATGTCGTATTCCACCTTGCAGCCTAAGATGCAGTATTTTGATCTTCCGGGTGTAGGTTTTATCGCTTATCGGGATTGTTTTGGTGAGCGCATCGTTCTATCCGACCCGATCTGTGCGCCACATTTACGCGTATTACTGATTAGCGAGTTTCTAAGACGCTCACCGAAACGCACATCGTTCGTGCAGATCACACCACCAGTCGCTCAGATATTGGCTCAACAATTTCAGATGTTCACTACGGAATTCGGGCAAGAGACCACCATTGAGCTGAACGACTGGTCGCTGAGAGGGAAGAAGAAACAGATCTTTCGCACCGCACTGAATCAAGCGGAAAAGATGAACATCTCAATCATGGAAACCTTCTCTCATCACCTCGAAGACAGAATTTCAGAAACCTGGTTGAACACTCGACGCTGTAAAAACAACGAGATTAACTTTCTGATCCGTCCGAAAACCATGCCCTATCAAAAAGATGTCCGTCGGTTCTATGGCTATAAAGACCTGCAGCCCATCGGCTTCATCCATTTCGACCCGATCTATCAGCATGGCAAGATCATCGGCTATGTACCCAACATCTCACGCGCCAACCATATGTTTAAACAAGGGTTGTTCTACGCGATCATGGCCGTCGCCCTTGAGCAATTCAAACAAGAAGGTTTGAAGATTGTGAACCTGGGGTTATCGCCGCTGCATCTGAAGAACGACATTGAAGAGACTCAGACCTGGAAGCTGACTCCTTCTACCGCACTGACTCGCCTGTTCAAGCTAACTCATCGATTCGGACAGCGTTTTTATAACTTTCAAGGCATTCAATTCACCAAACAACGCTTTCGAGCCACGGAACAAACTACCTTTGTTGCCAGCCGACAAAAGGTTCCCCTGAAAGCCTTCCTGGCTTGCTTCCGACTAAGTAATTTACTTTAGGGGCCAATCAGTTTACTAACCGCGAAACCCTTCGCTTGGTACTCCAAAACGGTGTCTTTAGACATTCTCGCTTGGCGCCAAAGGTCCCATCTCCTTTGGCGCATTTTTTCTAACGGTTTCGTTATACACGCATATTTCAGCAGATGTACAAATTCACAACAGATGAACAATCAACATAGGCGATATGGATAAGGTTTGATATGGTAAGCAGATCAAGGATGGATAACGCGTTCCGAAGTATGCTAATAAAAACTAAAATCTCGCCGCCCGCTCACTTTCACGATCTTGTTGAACGACAACGCCTGATCGATCGACTCAACAAGGCCAAAGGCGGACAATTGATTTTGTTAACTGCCCCCACCGGCTATTCGAAAACCACTCTGGTGAGTCAATGGCTGGTCACGACACAACGCACCTTTGCCTGGTTAACGCTGGATCACAAAGACAATGATCCGGGTCGCTTCTGGCGTTATGTTTTTTCCACCTTATCCAATCAAGGCATTGCGTTACCGGAATTGACACCGGATCTGATCACAGAGCACTGCCCAAGTACCATTATCAATGCCTTTGATGATTTAACGGCGTCTCAACCGAATCACCCGATCAGCACCTCCGAGACACCCTTCACCTTGATTTTCGATGATTTCCAGTGCCTATCTAATACAGTGCTGCTTGATCAATTAAACGAATTGCTGGACTTTCTGCCCACCAATTTAAACGTGGTCATTACCAGTCAGATATTTCCGGAGTTGAAGCTCTCTCGTCGTCGCTCAAAACATCAAATCATCGAGCTCGATCAAAGCGCTCTGGCCTTTACCGAAGAAGAAAGTCAGGCATACCTCAGCCATTTGCTAGAGCACCCGATTACACCGCACACCCAAAAGGATGTGCATCGGAAAACCGAAGGCTGGCCGGCCGGAATTCAGCTCTTATCCATCGTGCTGGATCAAGATCATCAGTCACCCCATCTGCTGGATTTGAGTACACCGATCTCTTTCTTTGATGAGGAAGTCCTGGCGACCCTGCCCGAAGAGTTACAAGCTTTCTTGCTTCACACTGCGTTTTTACCCTGGTTACACCCCTCGTTATGCAATGCGGTGTTGGGTATAACGCATTCGGATCAGCTCATTGAACAGTTAACCGAAAAGAATTTGTTTTTAGTGAAATACGGCGAAACCTGGCGCTTCCATGATCTCTTTAAAGAAGCCCTCAACAGCCATGACCAGGTCACAGACGCACATCGCCAACGCGCCATCGACTGGTTTGAAACAAACGGTTTTATTTCTCGTGCCATTGATCAATGCGTTCCGCTCAAAGACTGGCAACGCGTCACCCGTTTAATGAACATCGAAGCCAGAGAAAAACTCACCAACGGTGAACAGATGACCGTTGATGGCTGGCTGCGTATTTTGCCAAGCGATATGCAACAGGATCGCCCTCGTTTGATTTTGTTACGAGCCGCAATATTCCTCACCAACAGCCACACCGAAGAAGCCGCCGAGTATCTCGAAAAAGCCAAGCGCCAATTAGAGGTTTACCGAAACTCTCCGGAAAAACAGGCCGCCGCCGAGCTGACCGAATCCGATCTCGAAGACACCAGCAAAGAGATCACCATTATGGAATCCTTTGTTGCCATGTTTCGGGGGGATTTCAAAAGTGCCCATTCCTTATCGGAAGCCGCACTGGCCACCCCTTCTGCCGCAGGCCACCTGGATCTCTACGCACAGATGCCGATGTGCCACGCGCTGATACATCAAGGAAAGCTGGTAGAGGCCATGCACCTGTCGGAAGCCATCATTCGACAAGGCATGCAGGACGGTTTGGCATTCCCCGTTCTGATCGGCATTTCAAACCTCGTTCCAACCTACATGCTGTTAGGTAAGCTGGATAAATCAATCCAACTGCTCGATCAGGTAGAGCACTGGCATGCACAACAATCTGCGCCTTCGCCCTACGCCCCCTGGATTGATGGAATGAGAGCGTTAATTTACCGGGAACAAGGCAAGCTACCGGAAGCGTTAACCTTAATTCAGACCTTGCTTGATTACATTCCGGAAACCACCGACCCCTTCCAGATTATTCCGATTTACGCCATCGCCGCACACGTTTATCGCAGTAATCATAGATTTGAAAAGGGAGAACATTTTCTACAGCAAGGGTTACTGGTTCAACAACAGCACTTGCCTGAAGAGTGGCCGTTTTCCTTTCCAAGGCTCAGCAGTCTGATCCTGGTCAGCGCACTCATTCAGCAAGACACCGAAAAACTGATGGTTTGGCTGGAGGACAATGAATCCGCCCTCAAAGACCGAACCGACTTTTTATCCGAATCCGAACGCTTGCTTCTGGCCAAACTCTACCTGGCGGTGGGTCGTCATGAAGACTGCCAACAACTGTGCGAGGCCATCAAAGAACAGGCAGGAGCAG
Organism: Litoribrevibacter albus; assembly: GCF_030159995.1. Lineage (NCBI taxonomy): Bacteria > Pseudomonadati > Pseudomonadota > Gammaproteobacteria > Oceanospirillales > Oceanospirillaceae > Litoribrevibacter > Litoribrevibacter albus. The sequence goes on from NZ_BSNM01000016.1 coordinate 433,503, forward strand.
GTCACCGCGTTCAGAACAAAGCAAAAGCCCTGGCCACCCTCACTACCTGTGCTGCGGCCCAAAAGGACTTTGTCACCTGCATCCAGCATCTTCAGGCTGCGCTGTTATTATGTGAGCAGCATGGATTTACCCAATTGCTGTTGGACGAAGGCCCACACATGACGCCAATTATGAAAATGGCGCAACCCTATTGCAGTCATCCGGAATACATTGATGAACTGATTGCCTTGCACGCGCAACAACAGCCTTCATCCCAAGTAGAAGGCAACGCAGAGTTTCAACAGAATCAAACGTTAGTCGAACCCCTGAGCAAACGGGAAAGCCAAATTCTTGCCCTGATTGCCGAAGGTTTTAAGAATCAGGAGATCGCCGATCAGTTGTTCGTCTCTATTACGACGGTAAAAACCCACGTTCATAACATCTATGGCAAGATGGAAGTACGCAACCGCACGGCAGCGGTAGCTAAAGCTCGTGAACTGAATTTATTGGCAGGATAAGAATGGCAACCCTATTTAAGTACGATCCGGATGCAGAGTTCTATACCGACGAAGGCTGCTTCATCACTGAGCTGAGTAATTCCTCCGAAGACGATGGCTGCTCCATCGCCCTGGCGCGGGTAAAACCTGGGGTCACCACCGAAGTCCACCAGCTCAGAGGAACGATCGAGCGCTATGTGATTCTCGAAGGGGAAGGCCGGATCGAAAGCGGAACGCTCGCCGGTACAGTACTGCGTCCGAAAGATACCATCGTCATTCCGGCCGACGAACCTCAAAGCATCCGCAACATTACAAGTAAGGATTTAGTCTTCTTGTGTGTTTGCACCCCAAGATTCCAACCAAAGAATTACACCACAACAGTGGCAGAATGATTGAAAAAAACTAGGCTGTATAAGTCAGTTTCAATTAGGTGCCACAATGAATCACCGAGCTACTCCGTTGATTTATCTATTACTATCCCTGTGTTCGCTCGTTACGTTTTCCAACCTTAGTTATGGAAAACTGCCCGTTAACAAACAGTGGTCTGTCCACATGCTAATGCAGGACTCCCAACCCAAATATTTTCTGCCTGAAGAACCGGCGTCTGATGCCAGTCCCTCCCGCCCTATCGGCTTGTGTGTGGAAATCTATCAGGCACTGAAACGAAGACTTGAAGAGCAACAGATTACCGCCACCATCTCCTCAAAGTTTCTGCCCATAAAACGGATTTTGAAACGGGTAGAGCAAAATCCGAGCGAACTCTTCTGTGGCGCGGGTCGGAACGCCAAACGTGAGGCACGCTTTATATATTCGAAAACGGTGGTCTATAACGTCAGTAATGTGGTCGCAGCGCATCGCAGTTTTGATAAGACAGTCAACGGATTTGAAGACATCCAAAACCAGCAACTCACCGTTGGAGCTCTCTACGGTACCTCCTCGGCAGGTTTTGTGAAAAAGCAGGTCGGCGTTCCGGTAAACGACTCCTTCCTGAATCTGGAAACAGGGTTACAGGCTGTTGCTAATCAACGTATTCCCTTGTTCTATTACCACGATTTAGGTCTGAACTTTCTCATTAAGGATTGGCAACTTCCATTGAAGGTATTGCCGCATAAATTCCGCACCGTGCCTCAATGGATCATTTACAGCAAAAGCATTGATCCCGGATTATTGAGACACATTGAAAGCGCACTGGAAGGGATGGAACAAGACGGGGAAATCAAAGAAATCTGGCGTAATTATTTTTAGCCGTACAGCTCAAATGCAACAACTAGATGTTATTACTTCCTGAATGCTATTTGTTCGCCGGCCTGTGTTGTTGTTCATTCCATAGCGCCAGAGCACGCTCTAGATACCACGCCATGCGTTCCTGTTGATTGAACTTTGCCACTATCTCGGTCAACGCCTGTTTGATTTCAGGAGTATTGCATGGGGACTGTTTAGAGAGAGTGAAATACAAGGCTTCACTGGATATCTTGGTAGGCAAGGCCTGCAAATTCTTAATCCCTAACTGATCAATATAGGCACGACCGGGATTCTCTTCGTAAATCAGATAATCAACCCGCTTGAGACTCAACATCCCTAGCCCTTGGCTTAACTGCCCGACTTCTTCGATGGTCAGGAATTTCTTGGCGTACTCATCAAAGCCTTCACCGAAACTGTTATTAATTACGGTAATGCCCTGATACGGGATGAGATCTTTCCATTCGTTATATTCAAACGTCTTGTCTTCATTCACCCACACCGCCGTATTCGTACCCTGAAACTTGGGATAGATGTAATCCATGTATTCAGTGCGCGGAGTTGTAAAGAAGGCGCCCGTAATCATGTCGATAAAACCCGCTTTTACTTCGGCCTGGACTCGTCCCCAGGAACCTTCGTACTTGAGATCGATATCAATGCCCAGATAAGCGGAAACATCTTCCACGAGAAAAGCGATTGCTCCGGTCAACTTGTTCGGGTGCCCAGGCTCACGCCACAAATAAGGCGGGTATTCCGAATTTCCGCTGGCTTTAATCCGCTGACAGGAGGTGGAGGCGTTGCCTGTTTCACTGGCCAACACCGTCGTTGTGATACAAGACAACCCTACAGCCAAACACATCAAGACAAAACGTTTCATTGCCTAAACTCGACTCTATTTAGTATCCATAACTATAGTCAAAAACTGCGCGCTTTTAAGAATCAACCAAACACAGATTAGTTACTGGGCACTGAGCCGAAGAAGCGTTAATCACGACGTGTCGAGACATTGTTTGACTGCTCTTGGTTTGACTGCTCTCGGTGCGACTGCACACGGTGTGATTGCAGTCTGTGTGATAGTACTCGGTGCGATAGTACTCGGTGCGATAGCACTACCTGAACATTGGCTAAAATAATCAATGTCGCGCCCAACACCATTTGCCAAGTAATCTGCTCACCCAAAAAGAGTACGCTCATAATCATCGCCTGAGGAATGTACAGGTAATAAATTACAGCGGTAAAATAGCCAGGCAGCTCTGTACTGACTTTATTCCAAAGCGTGTGCGCCACGAGCGTACACATCAGCCCCAGCACAATCAATCCCGTCCAATCCTGAGACGTAAGATCCCACTCGGTCATTGACCATAGACAAGAAAATCCCACTAAACCAAAGCCAAATTGCCCTAGCGCACGATAATTTGTCGATAAGTGGGCGATCTGTCGGTTAATCGGTGGTAAACAGGCGTACAAGAAACCGCTCAAAAGACCGGAGAGAAACCCATACACCTGAATGTCAGTGCCCGTTTCAAAAGGCGTCGCAATATACACTCCGGTGAAGGCCACACACACCGCCAGGAAATCCGCTCTTCGAATGGGTTCTTTAAAGAACAAACGATTCACAAACAACAAGTGGATACCAAAGGTACAAACAGCAATGGCCGCCAAAGACGCCCCTGCCCGCTTGATCGAATAGAAATACAAATACCAGTGCACCGCAAAGGTTAGCCCAAGCACAATCAACCAAAACCAATCGCGCCGGCTAAGTTTATGAAACTGTCGGCCAACCAGCATGATCAACGCAATGCCCGCCGCAGCGATCGCCAAACGCACCACCCCAATCGTCGCCTCATTGGCTGAAATGCCATAGATAAGCACAGGCACAAAGCCCATTGTGAAGATGGCTAACAGAGCCAAGGCTATTAAACGAAGATTAATCACAAAGCTTACTTTCTCTGTAAATGACCGCCTCTTGAAATAACGGTCTTTCAAAATGAGCGGTCAGCATAGCACTGATTCCTCATTCACATAACTGAAGCCGTCTAATCGCTAAAAATAAGACAAAAAAAGGCTCCGAACCCGGTGAAGGAACGGAGCAAACTTGGTGAGGAGCCTCAAAGAGGCGACTCGAAGGAAATCATAGAAAGAGACAGACTACCGAGGTGAACACACCCTCGCAGCCTGATCTGAACTAATTCATCTGAACTAATTCAGATTATCCGATTAACTGAGACTCGGTAATGTCCATGATGCTCGCTTTACCAGCCAACATCATTTCTTTGTGTGCACGGGCACGAGGCAAGATACGCTCGAAATAGAAGCGGGCGTTTTTCACTTTGGCATCGAGGAAATCACGATCAAAGGTTTCGCCATTAGGATGACGAGTACCGTCCAATAGCTCTTGCGCCACATTCGCCATCTTCAACCAGAAGTACGCCAGGCTGACATAGCCGGAGTACATCAAGAAGTCATAACTGGCAGCGCCCACTTCTTCAAAATCACCAATGGCTTTGGAGCCCACTTGTTTCGCCAATTGCGGCCACTCTTTTGAATAGCCGGACAAGGTATCAGCCAGATCACCCAACTTCTCACTTGACGTCTTTTTGCTCAGAACATGCATCAACTTGGTAAAGCTCAACAAGCTCTTACCCTGATTTGCCAGCACTTTACGGCCCAACAAATCCAGCGCCTGAATGCCGGTGGTTCCTTCATACAAAGTCGAAGCGCGGCCATCTCGGAATAATTGTTCTGCGCCAGTTTCTTTAATGAAACCATGACCACCGTACATCTGAATGGCTAAATCCGCCGAGGCCAACCCGGTATCGGTTAAGAAGCCTTTGGCTATCGGCGTCAGTAAACCAAGCAGTTCGACACGCTCTTTATCTGCACCCGGCTTATGCGACTCATCCAACAAGTCCGCACAGAATTGAGCCATCGCACGACCGCCTTCGGCCAACACTTTTTGCGTTAGCAACATGCGACGAACGTCCGGGTGAACAATGATCGGATCGGCTTCTTTTTCCGGCGCTTTAACACCACCCAAACTACGCATTTGAGTGCGCTCAACCGCATACTGAAGGCTCTTCTGGAAGCTGCGCTCGCTCAGACCAATGCCTTGAAGCGATGCGCCCAAACGCATTTCGTTCATCATGGTGAACATGGCGTTAATGCCTCGATTTGGCTTACCAATCAGGTAACCTTCGGCGCCCTCAAAGCTCATCGAACAGGTTGGGTTGGCGTGCATCCCCATCTTTTCTTCGATGCCGATACAATGCACTTCGTTCTTCTTGTTCCATACACCGGCTTTGTTTTTCAACTTGGCTGGCACCAGAAACAACGACAAACCTTTGATGCCTTTCGGGGCGTCTTTCAAACGAGCCAACACCAAGTGAACGATGTTATCAGCCGCATCGTGTTGCCCGGACGAAATAAAGATCTTATTACCCTTGATGCGATAGACACTCTCAGACACTTCTTCGGCAGACGTGCGAATCAAGCCCAGGTCCGAACCACAATGCGCTTCGGTCAAACACATGGTGCCCGTCCAAGTACCGGTTAATAACTTCTCAAGATAGGTTTCTTTCAGTTCGTCAGAACCGTGCCCGATGATCGCACGCGAGGCAGACATGGTCAGCGCCGGCGTCATACTGAACGAGTGGTTAGCCGACGTCAGGATTTCTCCCACAAGAGTAGACAAACGTTCAGGAAGACCTTGGCCACCGAATTGTTCCGGCATCGACAAGCCCATCCAGCCGCCTTCGGCGTAAGTACGGAAGGCATCACGTAACTTGGCAGGCAGGGTGACTTTGCCATTGTCGAAGACACAGCCATTGGTATCGCCATCCTGATTGATCGGAACCAGTTCTTCTTCGGCAAAGCGTGCTGCTTGTTCCAGAATGAAAAACAGATCTTCATTAGTAACGCCGTCCGTCCCTTGGTCATCCGACATTTCATTCAACAAAAACTGCATGTCCTTCAACGGGACTCGGTATTCTGGCAACTGCTCCGCCATGACTGGCTCCTCACTGTCGTTCGTAATTGTTCTTAGTGAGCGGATTATCAGGAACCACGAAAAAATCAGCCTTAACATTTGTTAAGCGACGGGATTTTCAATCAAAGGGAAGGTCAGAAAGGGAAAAAGACCATACTCCAAACAACTCAGGTAATACCTATGTTTAGTAATACCTAAGCTTTATCGCGGAGTATGGTCGGGGGTGAAACAATCTGAAAGGTTGGTTTAAGGTGAAACGACCGCCCTAGAATACGCTGATCAAGTGGTGATACAGCGGAATCCCGACAATGGCGTTGAATGGGAAGGTGATCCCCAACGACATCAACATTGCCAAGCCAATATCGGCGTTTGGAATCGCCGTTCGGATGGCCGCAGGTGCCGCAATATATGACGCACTGGCGGTTAACGTTGCCAACACCACCACAGAGCCTTCGGCCAAGCCCATCGCCATACCGGCACTTAGCCCAAGCAACGACAAACTCGGTGGAGCCAGTAGAGCAAACAACAGCAAACGCCATTTCTTCCAAGGCACTGGCGATAAGGTCTCTGCAGCCGTTAAGCCCATTTCCAACAAGAACAAGGCCAACACTGCTTTAAAAGCACTGGTGAAGAGTTCTGTTACACCGGCACCCTGAATCGGGCCGTACATAAAACCAATGATGACACCACCCGTAAGCAGGACCACACCCCGGTTGGTGAAGGTTTCACGCCAAAGCTCACTCTGAATCACGCCGGTATCCGGTTTGTTATTACCCAGTTTCCGGTAAAGGGTTAACGCCACCAAAATCGCTGGCAATTCCAACATAACCAGATACAAAGTCACTTCCGGATCAATCGGCAGATTAAGCGTATCCACATACGCCAGTGCCACCGCAAAGGTCCCGGCACTGACCGAGCCGTAGTGTGCCGCCAAACTCGCGGCATTGGCCCCATCCACTTTTGCCAGCTTGGTGAGCACCGGAATCACAATCAAAGGAATGATTGCCCCCAAGGCGGCTACCATCAACAACTCAAAGACCAAGGCCCACTCAAGGGAATCATGAAGTGCCATCCCCCCTTTCAAACCAATGGTTAACATCAATAACAGGCTCAGTGTTTCATAGGCCGCTTTGGGAATGCTCAAGTCAGACTTGAGCAACCCGGCGACCAAACCGAGCACAAAGAACATGACAACAATATCAGGCATTACTTAAGACTCCGGGGTAATTTCCACCAGAATTTCACCCGGTGTAACACGATCGCCTTTCTTCACGTGGACATGAGTAACCGTACCTGCGATGCCCGCTTGAATTTCGTTTTCCATCTTCATCGCTTCGGTGACCAGAATGCCCTGACCGGCTTTCACCTGATCGCCTTCTTTGACCAAGACATCCACCACATTGCCAGGCATGGCCGTGGTTACGTGACCAGGATCCGTCGCCCGTTGACGCTTGCTGCCACCGGCTTCACTCTGGTAGGAGTTAAGCGGCTCGAACAAGGTTTCTTCAGGCATTCCATCCAAAGAAAGATAAATTTTGCGCTTACCACTGTCCGCATCGCCGACACCGGTAATCGCCACTTCATAGGTCTCACCATGAACATTGATTCTGAACTCGGTCGGAGTACCACCCTGTTCTTGTGGAATCTGACCCGTGCCGATTGGCAGCAAGACTTCCGGCTCAAGGATGCCATCACGACGTTGCTCAAGGAACTCTTTCCCAAGATCCGGGAACATGGCGTAGGTCAGCACGTCTTCGTCTGATAACGCAAGATCACCAATTTCCGCCTTGAGCTTGGTCATCTCCGGCTTCAAATGATCTGCCGGACGGCCTTCGATCACCTCTTCATTGCCAATCGCACGTTTTTGCAATTCAGCATCAACCGCTGCCGGTGCTTGACCATAACCACCCTGCAGATAGCGTTTCACTTCATTGGTGATGGTTTTGTAGCGATCGCCACTCAATACGTTATACACCGCCTGCGTCCCGACAATCTGCGAGGTTGGTGTCACCAGTGGCGGATACCCCAGGTCTTTACGAACACGAGGAATTTCATCGAACACTTCGCGAATACGATCCAACGCATGCTGCTCTTTCAGTTGGTTCGCCAGATTCGACATCATTCCGCCCGGTACTTGGTTGATCTGTACCGACACGTCTTCATGGGTAAATTCGCTCTCAAACTGGTGATACTTCTTGCGTACTTCACGGAAGTAATCAGCAATTTCACCCAGCAACGTCAGATCCAAGCCTGTGTCGTATTGCGTGCCTTTTAATGCCGCAACCTGAGATTCGGTGGACGGATGGCTGGTGCCATTAGCAAAAGATGAAATGGCGGTATCGATACGATCCGCGCCTGCTTCAATGGCCTTCAACTGACACAGCCCGGCCAGACCCGCCGTTGAGTGACTGTGCAGCACAACCGGTAAATCCAACTCGGATTTCAGTGCCGTCACCAAATCAAAAGTCGCGTAGGGAGTTAACAGACCCGCCATGTCTTTAATGACGATGGAATCTGCGCCCATATCCTTCAACGTCTTCGCTTGCGTCACAAAGGATTCAGGGGAATGCACCGGACTGGTGGTATAACACAGCGTGCCTTGAGCATGCTTACCGGCTTTCTTCACCGCTTTCATTGCCGTTTCAAGGTTACGCACATCGTTCAGCGCATCGAACACACGGAACACGTCCATGCCATTGTCCGCCGCTTTCTGAACAAAGGCTTCCACCACGTCATCCGCATAATGACGGTAGCCAAGCAGATTTTGACCGCGCAGTAACATCTGCAGACGGGTATTTGGCAAGGCTTCACGAAGTTTACGCAGACGCTCCCACGGATCTTCTTTCAGGAAGCGCACACAAGCATCGAAGGTTGCACCGCCCCAGGCTTCCAAAGACCAGTAGCCCACCTGATCCAGCTTTTCACAAATCGGGAGCATGTCCTCTGTACGCATCCGCGTAGCGATCAAGGATTGATGCGCGTCGCGTAAAATTACATCAGTAACTTCAATTTTTTTACTCGCAGTCATGAGAGTGTCCTTAAAATTTTGTCATCTCTAATTCTGTTGAATCCGTCGTTATCAACCGACATCTACCAACCACCATCTACCAACCGGTATGGGCACTTATTACCAACCGGCGTGAGCCGCTACCGCCGTGGCAATGGCTAACGCAATTTCACTCGGATGCGTCTTTTCGGAGTACTTCAATAGCTCTGGATGATCAGGCACAAAGCTGGTATTAAACTCAGCCCGTTTAAAATCCTCATGGGCCAGAATTTCTTTGTAGTAGTTGGCCGTGGTTTTAATGCCATGCAGTCGCATGTCGTCGAGCGCACGCTGACCTCGGGCAATCACTTCGTCCCAACGTAATGCCCACACCACCAATTTGAGACACATGGAATCGAAATACGGCGGGATCTCGTAGCCGGTATAAATCGCGGTATCGACACGAACCCCGGGGCCACCCGGCGCGTAGTAGTGACTGACACGACCAAAACTTGGTAGGAAATCATTCTTCGGATCTTCCGCATTCACCCGGAACTGCAAGGCATAGCCACGGTACTGAATGTCTTCTTGTCGATAACTCAGAGGCAACCCCGAGGCGATCTGGATTTGCTCACGAACAATGTCCACACCGGTAATTTGTTCGGTAATGGTATGCTCCACCTGAACACGGGTATTCATTTCCATGAAATACACCTGATTGCCGGTCAGCAGGAATTCCACCGTACCGGCGTTTTGATAGCCCACCGCTTGCGCCGCTTTCACCGCCAACTCACCGATGTAATTACGCTGTTCAGGCGTCAACTGTGGACTTGGCGCAATCTCAATCAGCTTCTGGTTACGACGTTGGATCGAACAGTCACGTTCGTACAAGTGAATAACATTGCCTTGGGAATCGGCCAACACCTGAACCTCAATGTGCTTAGGATTCACGATGCATTTTTCGAGGAACACTTCGGCACTGCCGAAGGCTTTGGTGGCCTCACTGATCACACGAGGGTATTGAACGGTCAGCTCTTCCGCCGAGTCACAACGTCGAATCCCTCGACCGCCGCCACCCGATGTGGCTTTCAGCATCACCGGATAACCGATCTCCTCCGCCAGTTTCAGCGCTTCATCGAGGTCTGCCAGATTGCCTTCCGAACCGGGCGTCACCGGCACACCTGCCGCCCGCATGCTGTCCCGTGCTTGAGTCTTGTCGCCCATCTTGTGGATAACGTCGGATTTAGGCCCGATGAAGACCAAGCCTTGCTCTTCACACAGACGCGCAAACTCGGCATTTTCAGAAAGAAAGCCATAACCTGGGTGAATCGCATCACACCCCACTTGCTTCGCCAAACTGACAATCTTGTGCGGGTCCAGGTACCCAGCTAATGGGTCCTCTCCAAGAGAATAAGCTTCGTCCGCACGTTTCACATGCAGCGCATGACGGTCGGGTTCGGTATAAATTGCCACCGAACGCACGCCCATTTCGGCACACGCACGGATGATACGCACTGCAATTTCACCCCGGTTAGCAATCAATATTTTCTTTAGCATTGGTTTATTCCCTAGCAAAAAATGCCCAGAGTTTTAGTTGTAGAACCTTATGCTCTGGGCCATCGAGTCATTTTTGGTAAGGATAGTGTCGATATCTATAATGTAAAATTGTTATTATTTAGCTTAGATATAAGCTTTTACTTATAGATAAGTATTTCCTGGAGAATTCACATGCCGTTATCGGTTCAAAAATTAGCCAACCGACTGACTTTCCGACAACTTCAGGTATTTCTCGGTGTATATCAGGCCAAAAGCTATTCCAAAGCAGGGGAAGTGTTGGGCCTGAGCCAACCAGCCGTCAGCAGCCAAATCCGACAATTGGAGAGTGCGCTAGGCGTTCCTGTGTTTGAATACGTGGGACGAAAACTCTACTGCACCGCCGCAGGGGAAAAGCTTGCAAGCTCCATTCAAGTGATCTTTGAAGAACTGCGATTCCTCCAATCCAACCTGGCTGAGATGAAGGGGCAAGTGGCCGGTGATTTGAATCTGGTGGCGGTGAATACCGCGCAATACGTGGTGCCCTATTTGCTGAAAGATTTTCTCTCAGAACACCCGGCTTTAAATGTCAAAGTCAGTGTGGTGAATCGCTCGGAAGCCTTACGTCGATTGAACAAAAACCAGGATCACTTAGTGATCATGGGTATGGTACCCGAAGAGAAACCGCTCGCCTCCCTGCCCTTTATGGACAACGAATTTTTGCCAGTGGCACATGCCAATCACCCAATCCATCAGACCAAAGATCCAAGCATTCAGGACTTCATTAATGCCGGTTTGTTATCGAGGGAAATGGGCTCGGGCAGCCGACTGGCGTTTGAACTCTATTGCCACGAAAACCGCATTCGTTATAAACCTGTGATGGAATTAGGCTCCAACGATGCGGTGAAACACGGTGTTTTGGCCGAGCTGGGGGTCGCGGTGCTCCCCAAGTTAGGTATTCTGCCAGAACTCAAATTGGGTCTGTTGAAAGAAGTGAAAATTCCGGGCTTTTCATTAAAACGTTCGTGGTGCGTGGTTTACCCCAAAGCCAAACACCCTACGCCTGCGATGTCGGCCTTGCTGGACTATATTCACAATAATCTCGATAGCTTTGAGCAGCATCCAATGCATTTACACACCTAATGCCTCAAGATATCTAATACATTAAGACATCTAATACATTAAGACATCTAATACATTAAGACATAGAAACATCCGGTAGATGAGAAAAGTCACGGTGAGAACGGCCATAATGAGAACAACTGTCGAGTGAGAAAAAGAATCCGTCCGATTCACTTTCGACAGCATCCGCGCAATCTTTTACAGTAGAGCCAGATAACAAGCCATATAACAATAATTCGTAGAGTTGATCCTTGTGAAGAAGTCGAACTTAATCTGGTACAGCATCGCCGCCAATGTCCTGCTGGGCATTCTTGTTTTGTTTGCGTTGTTCAATCCGTTGTTTTTCTTAAACTTCAACATCAAGCTCAATAAACCTGTGGATATCGCACTGGATCAAGACATCCCGTTTAAAACCAATATCCAGCAAGATCTGATCATCGACATTCCGAAAGCCTTAAAGGGCGATGTCATGCTCGATAACAACATCGATGTCACTCTGAATGAAACCCTTCAAGTGCCGTTGGATTTTGAGTTGGATGTCGCACTCAATACCACATTAGATTTTGAAACCACCACCAAACTGGACGTGGTGTTGCCGGTGGATATCCCCATCAGCAAAGAACAACTGACCTTCAATACCCTGACCGTGGCCCTGAGCGACGGCGTGATGATTGACGATGAAATCGAAGTAAATACGGTACTGCCAGTGGATACAGAAGTGACCACAGTTGCCGGTATTACGTTACCGATCCAGGCCAATATCCCCGTCAACATTCGCGTGCCAATTCATCAACGGGTTCATGTTTCGGAAGCCGTCAATGCGGACATCCATGCTCTGGATGCTCGTTTGCACGCCACAATCCCCGTCAAAGCCGACATTCCGATTCAAGGCAGTGTCGATGTCAGCGGCTCGGTAAAAGTACCGGTGAAACATGTGGTATCAGTGCCCGTGGCCCAAGATCTTAGCCTACCCGTTACCTCTTCGGTGCCGGTCAGTATCAAGCTGACGCAAGGTATTCCAGTGAAATTAAACTTTGATGTCGACAGCCAGGTTCAGTTGAATGAGACCATCCCGGTATCCATTAATGGCGACTTTTCGATCATGGCCGATGATGTCAAAGTTGAGGTGTGGCAGCGCTAACTAATCACCTCCGTCGCTATTGAGAGAAAACGACAACTTCATAAAAACCACCCCCTCTTTAACAAATGTTAAGGATCAATTACCTAACTCCAAAGATACTAGCCCCACATTCGGTGTGGGCAAATCGGTGCTGATTGTCTTTTTAGCGGCGGCACTCCCAGAAGAAAGCAATGCCCCTACACCTCTCGTAGTACACGAGACAAACAACAGACTAGAAGAATACAGCGGCCTCAAAGAAAGGCTTGTGAAGGAGTTATGTTATGACCAACCCACATTTTCCAAAGTTGATGGAACCATTAGATCTTGGCTTCACCACACTAAGAAACCGAGTATTGATGGGCTCTATGCACACTGGCCTTGAAGAACACAAAGACGGCGTCAACCGTATGGCGGCGTTCTTCGCTGAACGTGCTCGTGGAGGTGTTGGCATGATCGTAACCGGTGGGTTTGGCCCGAACGCCGAAGGCGCGACGCACCCGCACACCAACCTGATCAAAAGCGATGAAGACGCGCTGAAACATAAGCCAATTACCGATGCAGTACACGCCGAAGGCGGTAAGATCTGTATGCAGATTCTTCATACCGGTCGTTATGCTTTTAACCCGAATTCGGTAGCCCCTTCTGCGATTCAGGCGCCGATCAACCCGTTCAAGCCAAAAGAGCTGAATAAAGAGGGAATCGACCAGCAAATTCAGGACATCGTTAATATGGCCAAATTCGCGCAAGTGGGCGGCTACGACGGTGTTGAAATCATGGGTTCGGAAGGTTACTTCATCAACCAGTTCCTGGCACAACGTACCAACCAGCGTGACGACGAATTCGGCGGTGAATACAAAAACCGTATGAAAGTAGCCATCGACACCGTTCGTCGTACCCGTGAAGCAGTCGGCGAAGAGTTCATCATTATTTATCGTCTGTCGATGCTGGATCTGGTTGAAGGCGGCAGCACGTACGAAGAAGTGGTTGAGCTAGGTAAAGAAATCGAAAAAGCCGGCGCAACCATCATCAATACGGGTATTGGCTGGCACGAAGCGCGTATTCCTACTATCGCCACCAAAGTACCTCGCGCGGCCTTTACTTGGGTAACCGCGAAATTCCGTAAAGAATTGAGCATTCCTGTAATCACCTCTAACCGTATCAACACGCCGGAAGTAGCCGAAGAAGTGTTAGAGCGTGGTGATGCGGACATGGTATCGATGGCGCGTCCATTCCTTGCTGATCCGTTCTTCGTTCAGAAAGCAGAAGAAGGTCGCAGCGACGAGATCAACACCTGTATCGGCTGTAATCAGGCGTGTTTGGATCACGTATTCAGCGGCAAGATGACCAGCTGTTTAGTAAACCCTCGTGCCTGTCACGAAACAGAAATCGTCATCGAACCAGCGAAAGAAATCAAAAACATCGCGGTTGTGGGTGCAGGCCCGGCCGGTCTTGGTTTTGCAACTACTGCAGCCTCTCGTGGCCATAAAGTAACAGTCTTTGATGCGTCTGCTGAAATCGGCGGTCAATTCAATGTGGCGAAGCAGATTCCTGGTAAAGAAGAGTTCTACGAAACCATTCGTTACTTCGGTAAGCAAATCGAATTAACCAGCGTTGAGTTGAAACTGAACACCCGTGTAACAGCGGAAGACCTGAACAACGGCAACTTCGACGAAGTCGTCATTGCAACGGGTATCGCACCACGTACACCAGACATCGAAGGCATCGATCATCCGAAAGTGATGAACTACCTCGATGTTCTGAAAGACAAGAAGCCGGTTGGTAAGAAAGTAGCTGTGATTGGTGCCGGCGGTATCGGTTTTGACGTATCTGAATACCTGACACACGAAGGTGAAGCCACCAGCCAAAACATTGAAGCCTTCATGAAAGAATGGGGTGTGGATATGACGCTACAAGCTCGTGGTGGTATCGAAGGCGTTGAGCCGGAAGTTCACGCATCGCCACGTGAAGTCTTCCTACTTCAGCGTAAGAAATCCAAAGTGGGTGCCAAGCTGGGTAAAACCACAGGTTGGATTCACCGTACCGGTCTGAAGAACAAAGGCGTTCAGATGGTGCCGGGTTGTACTTATGTGAAGATCGACGACCAAGGTCTGCACGTGGAAGTGGGTGATCAGAAACAAGTACTGGAAGTCGACAACATCGTTGTGTGTGCCGGTCAGGAGCCACTTCGCGAATTGGTTGAAGGCTTAGAGAAGCCACATCACCTGATCGGTGGTGCCGACGTTGCGGCAGAGCTGGATGCGAAGCGTGCCATAGATCAAGGCACTCGTTTAGCTGCTGAGATCTAACCTTTCGTTAGATTTCTGTTCAAAGCCTTGTAAGAAAAAAGCCCCATCACCGAAAGGTCATGGGGCTTTTTTTATAGCTAAACCGTCTCGACTCTAACCTCTTCTAGCATCGCCCTTTCATCTCAAACAACCCTTGAAGCTTATCCAAACACCCGGTCCATCCCTGAAGATGGATATCCTTATGTTCTTGCTCAACAAACCCCTGATGAGCCAAGGAAATCAGAGTCTTGTCCTGCTCCACTTGGGAAAAAGAAATCGCGACCTCAGACGTCCTGTCGCCCTGACCCAGCTGCCAACTGAATCGCAACGCTTCATTTTCAACAATTTCGAGATATTGGCCACGCACGATACATAGATCTCCGGTGGGCTCCTGCCTCACGACACAGAAGCGACCATCCCTTCGGAAATCCAAAATCGCATCGGACACCATCATGTCGCCAGGAGCAAACCAGTGAATGACCAAATCAGGTTCTGTAAATGCATCAAACGCCAGCGCCGGGTTTGTGGCCAATTTACGCTCTAGGTTGAGAGAGAACATAAAAATTCTACCGAGTCTGTACAAGTGCTCTCAGTGTAGACACTTTCAGCCACTGTACACTGCGATATATCAATACAACGCGCTCCCGCCGGCCAAGGGGCGGTTTTGCCTGATAAATGACGAGATACACACTGTTCTGATACCTGCAACCAAGATATTTTCGAATCACTGATGTCGTCTATTTATTTGATCTTTACAGGCGGGCTGGTCATGCTCTGTTTCAAACAGTTTTCCATAATTGATTTGATCCTCAATGATCCGATTTATAACAAGAAGGTCGTACCAACGGATCAATCTAAACAACAAAAGGACTCACTATGACCGTTATCGTCAGTGTAATGATCTTCGCTATTTTGATGATTGTGATTACCAAAGCGCCAGTTGCTCTCGCTATGGCAAAGCAGGAAAAAGGTTATGACAACCGTTATCCGAGGGAACAGCAAAAGCAACTGACCGGGTTTGGGCAACGCGCCCTGGCCGCCCATCTTAACCACTTTGAATCACTGCCAGTCTTTATCGGTTCACTGGTGATGGCACTGATTGCGACACCGGATGTTCCCACCATCGAAACTCTGGCTCTGACCTACGCCGGTGCGCGTATCGCCTATACCCTGTGTTACTGGGCTGATGTCCATTGGTTGCGAAGCCTCAGCTGGGCTGTTGGCTTCGGCTCGTGCATCGGTTTGCTGGTGATTTCATTGCCGTAGACAGTTACTCAAAACTTATTAGGTCACATCTCCCTATTCAAAAATCTCGCTCCGAACATACTTCTGTATGACTTAGATGGTTTTTCAAACCGTTTCTAAGTCATATCAGCCTCTCTTTGTTGCTATTTGTAAATTTTGGGAATATATTCCCAAATATCTTGGACGATAGCTAAATCATGGACGATTCCCAAAGCAATTTAGAAAGAGCAGTCAAGAAACTGCTCACACCGCTTATTCGCTTACTCATACGCTCAGGTGTGGGCTTTGCCTCATTTGCAGAATGGGCAAAAGCTATCTATGTCTCAGAAGCAGAAAAAAGCTTTTCCATTGAAGGAAAAAAGCAAACGACCTCACGCATTTCGATTCTGACGGGCTTACATCGGAAAGATGTCTCCCGACTTCGCACCGAACAAGTAAATGGCAGTCAATCATCCAACAGCAATGGATCTAATCGGGCTGAGCGCGTCATTCAAGGCTGGCTAAGAACAGCGGGATATTCAGACGATTCAGACACACCGATAACCATTCCGGTAACGGGCTCTCATCCAAGCTTTGAAAGTTTAGTGCAGCAAACCAGCGGTGACATGCCCTATGTTGCCGTTCTGGATGAACTCAAGCGTATTAATGCTGTGGTGGTAAACGACGAAGGCGTGTCATTAGTTTCAAAAGGCTATGTACCTTTTCATAACGACCAGGAACGACTCAAGATCATGGGGCAAAGTGGCTTTGATCTCTTGAACACACTGGAACACAACCTCAACCCGCAAACCGACAAACCCAAAATGCAGCTCACAGTGGCCTATAACAACTTAACCAAACAGGATGTGGAAGAGTTCGAACGACTGAGCCGAGCGGAATCGGAACAGCTGTTGTTGAAATTAAACCGATGGCTCGCAGCCAGAGACAAAGACACAAATAATTCACGTGCGAATGAGCACGACACGAACGATAAAACCCGCCACAGAGCAGGTATCGGTATTTACTACTTAGAGAACCTAACGAAGGACGATAGCAATGAAATTTAAACTGGCATTGGCCATTATGGGGGCAAGCTTTGCCATTTTGACAGGCTGCTCCAGCGGCGGAGGCAGTGGCTCTGACGAAGGCGGTATTACAGGCACCGGCTACAGTGTTGAAGGAACCGCTCAGAAAGGGCCATTCTTATTGGGCTCAACGGTCAACGTAACGAAACTTACTAACGAAGGCATTTCGACCAGTACCTCTTTGGACACTCAAACCGAGGACAATTTAGGTAACTTCAAATTCGTTATGAACAGCACCGGACCAGCCATTATTACGGTGAACGGCTACCACTATAACGAGCTTACCGGCGCCATTTCTGATGATACTCTGACGTTAAGAGCTGTCTACGAAATTTCAGACAGTAATGAACAACAGGCTAACGTCAACCTCCTGACCCACCTTATTCATGGCCGGGTATTAGAACTCATGTCTCAAGGTCAACCAGTCAATCAAGCCATTCAACAAGCACAGCAAGAGTGGGTGACAGAGCTAGAGCCAGTGGTTGATTCTGAGGTAACCGCCGAGTTCACCAAGCTGAACATTTACGACGGTGAAGACGCCAGCAGTGCCGCCGACAACGCCTATTTACTGTTCGTCTCGGCAATGTTCTATCAACACGCAACCAACCTGGCAGACGCACAAAATACCAGTCTGGAGGCCAAGCTGGTTGAACTGCTCAATACCACGGCGAGCGACTTCAGAAACGATGGCGATATCGACGCTCCAGATTTACTGGATGATTTACGTGTGGCAGCTACAGAACTAGACATCGAAGCCGTTCAAACCAACCTCGAAAGCTTCAGCGAAGGTGAAACGGGTACTGCAATTCCTTCTGCTAGCATCGGTGACTTGCAAAATCAGGTAGTCATTTTATCGCCTGCCGAGTTTTCAAATATCAATGCAACGACTCAGGTACGATTCTCTCTCCCGAATCAAACAACTAACGTCACCTATTCACTACTCGTCGATGGCGAAGTGGTTGCGACCAAACACATTAACGAAGCAACACAAGAAGAGCTGGACGCCGGTATTTTAAATATCACCTGGCAGCCTTACTTTTGGGGCGAGGCCGTATCCTCTAATCATTCGTTACTGGTACAAGCCTCAGTAGGCAATAAACGCGCGAACTCGAATTTAGTCACCGTCACCGTTGATCCAGAGGTAAGAAATGAACTATCACTGGTCTCCCCCGTTAATGGCGTAAGCTTCCAAAACCAGAATTCAGCAACACTGAGCTGGAACGCAATTGACGGTGCGACAGCTTACACCGTTCAGTTATCGAAAGATGGTTTCTCAAATATCCTTCGTGAACAAACTACCCCTACTACCTCGTTTGAAGTAACGAGCTTATCCCTCGGCGATTATCAATGGCGCGTTCGTGCAACCAACGTACTAGATCAAACAGGCCCATGGAGCAACAGCAGATCCTTCACGATTGCACCACTAGATGCCCCCGGCAACTTAACCTCTAACGTAGTTTCAAACGAAACAGATTACGACGTAACACTTAACTGGGGTGCAGTCGGTCAAGCTCAGTCTTATAACATTGAAATTTCGCGTGATGAAACCTTTACTACAGCTTCAGCCATCAGCACCAACTCCCAGGCAACTCAAGCGGTTGAAACTCTAACCATAGGGGAATACTACTGGCGGGTTCAAGCTGTAGATCAGAATGGTTTGGGAGGAGAGTGGAGTGAGGCTCAAGTGCTCCCTGTTGGGGTGTTTAGAACTCAACTTGGGGGAAGTGGTTTAGAATATCTTAGAGATGCAAGTCCTTCAATCCAAGGTGGATATTTACTTCTTATAGCAACTAATTCCCGTGATTTAAATCCCAATGTGAGTGGTTATGACGACTGGTTAGTATATATAGATGAGACTGGAAACATCATAAATGAATATTTCTCAATTGCCTCAGGAGATGTTCGATTTAGAGAACTTTATGAGTCCCCTACTGGTTATATATATCTAGTAGGACGAGATAACTCCAGTGGCCAAGCCATTATTATTAAATTAAACCAAAACCTCGAATTAATCTGGGAAAGTTTATATAAACCCGACAATTATAATGAATATATGTTCTTCAGCTTGACAGAGTGGAACAACGAACTCTATGTAACATCAGGTGAATGCTTACATAAAGTTGATATTAATAATGGTGAAATAGGAGCACCTATAGTATTTCCCGAAATCAATCCTATAAGTATTCTGCACATTAATAAATTATTAACATCAAGCACTAACAATTTGGTGCTTTCAGGGGTGGCAAAGGATAGTAATATTACCGACTACATAAAAGATCTTGATGATGGAGCAATTATACTTCAATTAAACTCAGATTTTTCTGTTTTGAGCCAATGGAATAATAGCGGTGATCGTTTACATCTTAATGTTGGTCAAATAACTGAAATTACAGATCAAAAATATGCTGTGATTGGTCAAAGTGCTTTTGAAGGGTTAAGCTTATCAATAGTCGATAGGAATACGGAATATCATGCTCAAGAAGAGCTTCTGAGCGAGGGTGGATGGTATGAATATGGCTCCGTTATTGGTAAAAATAAACAAGGAGGGATCACGGGCTTGTTTCCTGCATATAACTTAGAGAATTTTTCATTAGTATCCTATGATAGCCATGCCAATAAAATATTTAATCAAGAGTTCACAGATACTTATGGAAAAATTAGCCATGGAGGAGTTATAAATAGTACTGAAGATTCAGTAATCTTAGCATATACAGTAAATAACCAAGTAGTTATCAACAAAATTGCTTCACCGTAAAATTATTACAGTATTAAAAGCCTAAATTCAGACCTGAATTCAGATAATAAGTGCAACACTCATGGTTGAACTGGTGAGAAGAGACTAACTGCCTGTTGGTGGTATTCTTTAATCACCACAAAAAAAGATAATCACCATGAGTTACAGGCAGCTAGTCAGCTTATTCAATCACCAGCTGCAATTCGGCCATCATGTACCCTGTATTACTGTGCAAGTTAATCAGGGTACGGCCGTTGCCCACCACTTGATATCCTCGATCCAGCGCCGTTAAATACAGCTGATGCCACGCCAGCATGAGTTCGGTTTGGTTGCCTTTGAATTGGGCGACCAGGCAATGAGCCTCTGGTTTTAATTCGGATTTAAATTCATCCTTGGGCTCCCCTTCCCGTTTCACCCACCACCCCAATTGAATCATGGTGTCTTCTTTGAGGATGGAGTCGACGGTTGCGCCTTCCACCACCAGCGAAAAAGCACCGTCAATTTCAGTGGTTGTTTGGAACGCAATGGTCTGAGCCAAGCGTTTGGCCAAGGCTTCGGTGGTCGGTTGGTCTTTGGCTTGCTGGATGCTGTATTCACCGAAATACCAATGACGAGCAGGAATATCTTTCACTTCAAGACTGGTTAAGTCTAACCCGGTGTTCAAAGTTGGAGACGCGAAGGCAGAAGAGAGATTCAAAAGAAGTACAAATACTGGCAACACTACCAGAGAAATAAGACGTGTCATGATTATTCCCTCCCGTCTGAACATTCAGGGTTGCTTGGATTTTGTTTACAACGAATACGTTTGAATAGCTTGAGTGCTTTCGGGTCATAGACCTCATCGCGCATCAAGGCTAATCGAACTTCTTTAAGCATCAGGTCATAGGACTGTCGGTTCTCTTCTTCCGGCTCGATCCAGTAGCTTTTCTTGATCCGATTCTGAGCGGTCGCCACAATTTCGAAGGCCATATCGAATCTCGGTACGGCAAGTTCTCTGGCCTTTTGACCAAAGCTCGGCGGGAAACGGTCAGGGTGAATCAACATCTGGAAGTTCATCTGGGCAATGGGGTAATTGAAAATACCGCCGTTATCCCGAACGCCTTTTTCCATTTCTAACGGCTCAAACGCCACCAAAGGCGCGTAGGCAATATCGGCTGTTCCGTTATTGAACAGTCCGGCAAAGGTGGCGGAACTAGCATTGACAACCGAGCCTCCCACATAGCGCACCATCGCTAAGGACGCGGCATCATTTTCTAACGTCGCCACTCGTTGCCCTTGCAGCTTGGTAACATGGTCAATGGTTCGGTCACGGGTTAACAGGTAGATGGCGCCCGCAGGGTAAATACCTGCCACCTCGATGCCGTTTTCAACCAACAGCGGATAAGCCTTCGGCTGCATCAAGGTTTGTAATACCAGGCGCATCGATTCTAAGGTCGGAATCGCGCCCATTGCCTCAATTGATCCGGTGAATTTATTGAAGTTACGAGCACGAGTGCCGGTCAGTAATACCGCATCACACTGCTTGGCGCGAAAATCCGACTCCGCCACACCTTCATCGGTGTAGGCTGTCATCTTGAGTTCAATCCCCCAATCCAGAGCCAACACCTTGGCTTCTTTCATAAGATTAAACAAAGGGCCTTTATGACCCACCGGGTCGAAGACACAGAACAAGCGAGTAATTGGATCTGCTGAAACAAACGTAGAGACAGATAGAATACAGCTCAACAGCAGGGATTTAATAAGTAACCATTTCATAGGCAGTTTCCCGATATTTATTATTGTTTTGGCAGCTTAACAATAGGGCCTGTCATCAAAGTTAGGAATACACGACCTCAGGTGTGAATTGTCGACTACTTAACATTTATCACGCCAATCTGTCGCAGAGAAGCAGACCACGGCCATACAAAACATTGTTCGAAGACGCCAAGGTTCATAGAGTCTTAATTCTGGTCAAGATATGACCAATTCAATAAAAATAACAACAATTAGGGAACAATTATGACTCGACGATTCAGAGATACACGAGGGCGTCGCAGTGCACTCGCCTTAGCTATCATGCTGGGATCAGGCACCGCCTTCGCCACCCTCCTCAACCCGCTTCCGGGTGAATTTCCACATCAGGATGACCTCTGTACAACCGACATGGTCAGAGAACAAGCTCGGGCGGATTCCGCCTCCCAAGCCTTTAGCCAGCCGGTAATTGATGTAATCACAGTGAATGGCGAAGTGGCCTGGACACGCATCGGCAATCAAGCCATCACACTCATCCCTGGAGATACCGTTACCCTCTCAGGCAGCGGTTTTGGTCAAGGCACCGAAATCGATTTCAGTAAGATCATGCTGGGTAATACCCGCATTCTTGAGACCGATTTACGGATGTTCGATCAGAAGTTATCCACAGCCGATCAGGTCAATTACGAAACCGACGAACAAGTCGATGACTGGCCGAAGAATGTGTTGAACTGGCAACCTCACGAGATTCAATTTCGCGTACCTGATCATGCCAGTAGCGGCCCGTTGATCGTACAAGTCCAAAAACGGCTCGGCGCGAACGAATCGTTAATGCATCCTGGGCAGACTCATAACGTCATTGATGCACAAACCTCTCGAATCATCAGCGATACCTTTCAACATCAATGTGACGTGGTGTCGGGCCTGAGTGAAGCCAAAGCCAGCGATCCCATCTCTGTCACAGTGAATAACCCGGACTTTGATCATCTCGTCCAAAAAGGGCGTGAAATTTTCTGGTCTTACGATTACAACATCGGCGTTGCCCATTGGGTGCGGAATCTCGATTGGCCAGCCATCTTTAGCTATCGCGCCTTTGACCCCATTGCAGGCGGATACGCCGACCCAAGGAAGCTATTTGGCGCCTATAAAACAGTCGAAGGCCAGGTTCCTGAAGAAGCAATTAAGGATGTCTATTTCGACGCCTACCCGATGCCAACTCCGATCCCTGGTTTCTTAACACTGGCCCCCGCTAAATTTGAAGGCAACACTAAAAACACCGGCTGGGTCGGATATCGCTATGCCGAAGGCAATGCCCCTTACACCGGCCCGGGTGAATTCATCGGCTTCAACTGCGCGTCCTGTCACGGCTATCAAATCACCTATCAAGACACCACCGGCGAAGATGTCACCAAGGTCTTTCCTGGCCTGCCTAATCCCGAGTGGTCAATGAAGTGGACAGTTCTACAAACCTTGTTCAAGAAGTTTAAGGGCATCTACGAGAATGAACCGGGGCCAGCCTGGGCCGAAGGGGAAGAACGTGTTGCCAAAGACATGTTGCTGTATCACATGCCATCCGGTGCCGGAGAGCACAACATGGTTCGCATTAAAGGAGAAGGCAGTCATACCGACAACGATTACCAATTCTCCCCAATTGCTATTCCGAACGTAACCAACTACATGGGTGTGCGTCGCTCGCTTTCGCACACTGAATCATACGTTGGCTTTGAAGGCTCCTACATTCACTCCGAAGAACCAGACGGAGCACAAGGGGCCATGCGTAAAGCACCATTGGAACAGCTAACAGCCTACATGACGCAACTGGATTCAAACGACGACCTACTCAGAACCGTGGGTATGTACCGTTGGCTCAAGCAAAAAGGGTTACTGACAGAACAAACCGATACCGAGATGCGAACCGAAACCTATACCGAATGGGTGCCACAACCGAAGAAAAAGAACTGGCTCGGCATTTGGGTGGATCAACCGGATCTCGAAGTGACCAAAACACGAGAAGTTCCTGTACTGCAGGAAGGCGAGTTCCTCGCATCGGGTTGGCAAGCTTATCCGAAAGTGCTCTCAGCAATTGAGCGCGGTAAAGCCACCTTTGACCGGGATTGCGGAAGCTGCCACAACGACGGTGTTGGTCTGAACTCCAACGAACAGATGATTCGTTTGGACGAAGTCGGTCGCTTCTTCTCCCCGACCATTTATCAAAAAGAAACCGAAGCCATTCGCGCCACCTTCCTGCGCGACATGTATTGGGTACAAAACCGGGGCTTGCTGTCCGATGGTCACGTCCGCAACATGACCGATCTGGTCAACCCAGGACGATGCGACGAGGGCTCCGAGTTGTATCAGCAATACTACACCCTGCACCCTCCGGTGCGTCCTGAGCCTGGATCAATGGATCAACCCATGACCACACCGGATCTCAACCGTCGTGGTGATGTCTTCCGAGTACCTAAATCCGATTACCTTACCAAGCTGGATCGCGGCTATAAACGCAACCTGTTCATTGAACGGCACAAGTACTTCACTACCGTGGAGTGGGATGAGGATCACTACTATTGGGATTATCAGAAAATGCGTGCGGAGTTTGGCCCGGATGAAATGGGAACACCGGAACCGATTGGAATGCCTGCGGCGCCCCACCCTTGGTGTGCAGGAAGTGATGAAGAAGTCAGTGATTTGGTTCAGTACATCATGACGCTCTAAGCACCTTTTCATTGTTCTGTTGGAGCAACGCCAAACGAATGAGACAGGCTTGAAAGCCTGTCTCTTTTTAGAATCAATGACCGCCTTACTTCACTTCCGCTTTCTTACGCAAGCGAGACAAAGACACCGGGGTAATCCCCAGAAAGGACGCAATGTGATATTGCGGAAGACGTTCAAGCAACTCAGGGTATTCTTTACAGAACCAGCGGTAGCGTTGCTCTGCATTGCCAAGAAGTAGTCGCGCCTCATGACGCGCATTCTTAACAAATACGCGCTGTAGCATTTTGATTTCCAACCGCAACCACTCAGGATGCTCGTTACCGTAATCAGACAGATGGTTATAATCCGCCAACATCAGTTTCGACGGTTCCAACGCCTGAACATAATACTGACAAGGCTCGTCGCTGATAATCGCACTGATCGGCGCAATCACTTCATTGGCTTGATAGAAATGTTGGTTTACTTCGTTACCGGCATCGTCGATGTAATAGACACGCAACAAGCCATCCAAAATAAAACAGAATTCATTACAGAAGTCGCCCGCCTGAATCCAATGCTCTTGAGGCTTCATCTCACGATACACAAACTTGGTGCCCAACTCAGACCAGTCAGCCACACCTGTCCCCAGCTCGCGCTCAAAGGCCGCAAACAACTTCTGATATTCTGGATTGGATTTAGAGCTTGCCATAAGCGACCTTAAATCAATAACTTAGAAAACTTAGTTAGACCAAAAGAATATGAGTTTCACGTGAATCATTGAAATTCAATAGTGCTATCTACTATAAACGAATTAAACGCCTTTTCGATCTGTTTTTCTATTCATTTTCGGACAATCACGCATAAAAAAATCCCTACCTAAGGTAGGGATTTTTCAATCACATCACGATAAAGAAGCGATCAATTATGCCACTAACATTTGGCTAATGAACTGCTCACAGGTCGGTTGATCCATGTAACGAGGCACTGGGTAGTTCAAGTGCGCTTCCTTCAGTGCCAATTTAGCAATCGCTGGAATGTCTTCTTTCTTCAGTGCTTCCAGATGACCTGGAATGCCGAACTTGCTGTTCATTTCACGAATGCGGTCAATGAACTTCTGAGCCAATTCCAGATTCGTCTCACCGCCTACTGCTAAACCGCTCACTTCAGCCAACTTAGCCAAACGGTCAGCCGCTGCTTCTTTGGAGTAGTCCAACACATAAGGAAGAACAATCGCGTTGCCTAACCCGTGTGGCGTACCGTATTTAGCACCGAAGTTGTGAGAGATCGCATGAACATAGCCCAAGCTTGCTTTAGTGAACGCCAAGCCAGCGTAGTAAGACGCCAACGCCATGTTTTGACGACCTTCGATGTCATCACCCTTCTCAACCACTTTCTCAAGGTTTTGCATGATCAAGCGCGTCGCCGCCACCGCATAGCTGTCGGTGTCCGGGCTAGCGTTCATTGAGATGTAGGCTTCAACCGCGTGAGTTAATGCATCCATACCAGTAGCAGACGTCACATGCGGTGGAAGACCCGTCATCAAAGACGCATCCAAAGACGCCATCATAGGCACCAATTTCGGGTCCATTAATGGCGTTTTCTGGTGAGTAACCGGGTCAGAAACCACAGCAGCAATGGTCACTTCAGAACCGGTACCCGCCGTTGTTGGAATTGCAAAGAAAGGCGCTGGTGCTTTCCATACTTTGAAGAAACCAGACAATTTCTTAATTGGACGATTGTTGGTCACACGCGCTGCGATCACTTTCGCCGCATCGATAGGAGAACCACCACCCACAGCAAGAATCGCTTCACAGCCATTCTCTTTGTACATCGCCAAGCCCGTTTCTACTTGGTCGTAAGTTGGATCAGGAAGGATGCCGTCATAAACGACGAAGTTAATACCGTTCTCTTCAAGAGATTTTTTGATGTTGTCCAAAATGCCTAGTTTATGAAGCACTTCATCCGTCACGATCAGGATGTTCTGAGTGCCCATCTGAGCAATGGCTTCACACAATTCCAATGATGAACCAGGGCCACTGAATAATGTTGGCTTAGGCATTGGAAGAACTTTCGCCGCCACTTTCAGTGCGTTCATCACACCACGATACCCTTTCACTTGAAGAGAAAATAACATGTTCTTTAACCCTTTTAGCATTCCAAAAACCCGTGATACTGCGCTAGCGTCTTTGCTAATTTATTAATTTAGAGTAATTACTCTAACACGAGACGCAGATCATGAAAAGTAACTATCCATGTTGGAATGATAAATTAGGTGTTTCACCCTAATTTTGTCCGGAATCAGCAAAGCCAACTGGTGAACAAAGTTTTCTCATGTGAAAAAGACAAACCTGCCTCTGCTGTGCAGTTCATTTTTAGAGTATGCAGACGTTTAAAGAGGACGGTTGATGGGAGCAAACCTCAGAATGAGGCTCGCCTTTCCCAAACAACCAAGAAGATAAAAAAAGGTTATGTGCCAGGATACCCCCTGACACATAACGGAGGAAGATCTATAAAACCAGGTTACGAATGTCACCCAGCAGCTCACTTAACAGTGAGGTAAATCGAGCGCCATCGGCACCGTTTACGGCTCTGTGGTCGTAAGACAGTGACAACGGCAGGATTAAGCGAGGAACAAAACCTTCGCCATCGTAAACCGGCTTCATCGCAGCTTTAGATACCCCTAAAATTGCGACTTCGGGAGCGTTTACGATGGGAGTGAAGGCTGTTCCTCCAACACTGCCCAAACTGGAAATGGTAAAACAACCGCCCTGCATATCGGACGGCAATAACTTCTTGTCTTTGGCTTTTTTGGCCAGCGCCATACACTCTTCAGCGAGTTGCCAAATGCCTTTCTGATCCACATCGCGGATCACCGGCACCACCAAACCGTCCGGCGTATCCACGGCAAAACCAATATGGATGTAGGATTTTTGGATAAATTCCTCTTTCTCCATATCCAATGAAACATTGAACTGAGGGTATTGCGCCAAAGCATACGCACAGGCTTTCAGAATGAATGGCAACGGCGTCAGTTTGACGTTACGCAGTTCCGCCATCTTCTTCTGTTGTTTTCTGAAGGCTTCCAGCTCGGTGATGTCCGCCTCATCGAACTGGGTTACATGCGGAATGTTCAGCCAATTGGCAGACATATTCGAAGCGGTGATCTTATGGATACGGCTCATGGGTTGACGTTCGACCGCACCGAACTGACTAAAGTCAGGTAACTTGATCGCAGGGATACCGGAACCAGCAACCACATTCGAGGCGCCGCTTTGCGCTTTCTGCATCTGAGCTTTTACGAACGCCTGAACGTCGTCTTTGACGATGCGTTGTTTTGGCCCAGAGCCTTTTACCAAGGTCAAATCGACACCCAGTTCACGAGCAATCTTACGCGCCGCTGGGCCAGCATGAACTTTGCCCGACGACTGATTCAACTCAGTGGCGGCTTTTTCAGCCACAGCGTTGGTTAGCGATGGCGTATTCACTGACGCAGTGGATGCCCGCGTCTGTTGAATCATTGTCTGTTGAATCACTGTCTGTTGAGAAACCGGAGCAGATTTTTCTGAAGTGGCGGCTTCAAAGCGAGGTTCACTGTTCGCATCTTTAATAGCCGCTGATTTAGCAACACCACCAACAACCATTAACTCGGCAATCGGGTCGCCTTCGTTCAACTCGTCACCGACCTTGGCAAACAACTTAGCGATAGTGCCTGCCGACGGCGACGGAATTTCCATCGATGCCTTGTCGGTTTCCACCACAATTAAATAGTCATCTTCAGAAACCGAATCTCCTTCTGACACAGCGACTTCAATAATACTGACCTTCGCCGCGCCACCCAAATCCGGCACACGTACCGTTATGTTCGAAGATGATGACGGAGCATCAGTAACGACTGGGGCTTCATCCCTTTGATCAACCACAGGCTCTGAAACTCCAGACTGAGAATAGCCTCCAGCACTCGCATCGGCTTCCACTTCCAAGGTGAGAATCAAATCGCCTTCGGAGACCTTATCCCCCACCGCCAGATTCATACTCATCACTACGCCTGCATCCGTGGCAGGAATTTCCATCGTGGCCTTATCGGTTTCCAACACAATCACCGCATCGTCGACCTCAACTCGATCGTCCACTGCCACACTGATTTCAATGACCTCAACATCGGCTCCGCCACCAATGTCAGGGACTCTGAGTTCAACACTACTCATATCAAGCTCCTTATATTGATCACGTAACCTAGCGGCGCGCCGGGTTTGGTAAGTTTCGGTCAATGTCGTATTTACGCATGGCATCGAGCACCACCGACTTATCGATGTCATTGCGATTGGCCAGCGCTTCCAACGCAGCAACCGCCACGTAATGACGATCCACTTCGAAGAAACGACGCAACTTCTGGCGAGTATCGCTTCGGCCAAAGCCATCGGTACCTAGCACCGTAAAGTCGGTCGGTACATAAGCGCGAATTTGCTCACCATAGAGCTTGATGTAATCACTGGACGCAATCACCGGCCCTTGCTGATCTTTCAGACATGAAGTGACGTAAGCCTCTTTTGGCGCTTCATCTAAATGCAGAAGATTCCAACGTCGAACGTGCTGACCATCACGCGCTAATTCATTAAAGCTGGTGACACTCCATACATCCGAGCTGATGCCGAAGTCATCTTTCAGTAACTGCGCGGCAGCACGAACTTCATTGAGGATCGCGCCAGAGCCCAGCAGTTGAACTCTCAGGCCGAATTCACCTTTGTCTTCTGCCTCTACTTCCGCGTCCACCGACTCAAACAGATACATACCTTTGATGATGCCGTCTTCAACGCCTTCAGGCATTTCCGGCTGACGATAGTTTTCATTCATGATGGTGAGGTAATAGAAAATGTTTTCGTTCTCACCGTACATACGACGCAGGCCGTCCTGAATGATCACCGCTAATTCGTAAGCGTAAGCCGGATCATAGGCCACACAGTTCGGAATTGTGCCCGCCAGAATATGACTGTGGCCGTCCTGATGCTGTAAGCCTTCACCGTTCAAGGTGGTACGTCCGGCGGTGCCACCCATTAGGAAACCGCGCGCCTGCATATCGCCCGCTGCCCAGGCCAAGTCGCCCACGCGTTGGAAACCGAACATCGAATAGAAGATATAAAACGGCACTAATGGATAATCATGAGTGCTGTAAGAGGTAGCACAGGCCGCCCACGCCGACATCGCACCGGCTTCGTTGATGCCCTCTTCGAGAATCTGGCCTTGCTTGTCCTCACGGTAATACATCATCTGATCACGATCGTGTGGCACGTACTTCTGACCTTCAGCGGTATAAATACCGAGCTGACGGAACATGCCTTCCATCCCGAAGGTACGGGCTTCGTCCGGCACGATCGGTACAATCCGTTTACCAATGCGTTTGTCTTTAGTAAGCGACGACAACAAACGCACAAACGCCATGGTGGTGGAAATTTCGCGTTCGCCCGAACCTTTCAACTGACCTTCAAAGGCAGCCAGTTCCGGCACGGTTAATGGCTGACTTTTCGCACGACGACTTGGATAGAAACCGCCCAACTGCTGCCGGCGTTTATTCATGTACAGCATTTCCGGGCTGTCTTCCGCCGGACGATAGTAAGGCACATCTTTCAGCTGTTCATCGCTTAATGGAATACCAAAACGGTTACGGAACGACTTGAGCGTATCCTGATCCAGCTTCTTCAACGAATGGGTCGTGTTTTGCGCTTCACCGGCCGAACCGAAACCATAACCTTTAATGGTGTGGGCCAGAATCACCGTCGGCTGGCCTTTGTGTTTGGTCGCAGCCTGGTACGCCGCATAGACTTTATATGGATCGTGACCACCGCGATTCAATTGCGCGATGTCTTCATCGGTTAAGTCTTCGGTCAACTTGGCTAATTCCGGGTCACTGCCGAAGAAATGTTTGCGGATATAGTCTGGGCCATTGCTCTTAAGGTTCTGCAATTCGCCATCAACCACAGCGTCCATCGCTTTCTGCATGGCGCCGTTTTTGTCTTGCTCGAACAGCGGGTCCCAACGACGCCCCCAGACTACCTTGATCACGTTCCAACCAGCGCCACGGAAAACGCCTTCCAGTTCCTGAATGATCTTGCCGTTACCACGTACCGGGCCATCCAGGCGCTGCAAGTTACAGTTCACCACGAAAATCAGGTTATCGAGTTTTTCACGACCGGCCAAAGCAATGGAACCCAAGGTTTCCGGCTCGTCCGTCTCACCATCGCCAACAAAACACCACACTTTACGATCCGAGGTATTGGTCAGTTCGCGGCTTTCCATGTATTTCATGACATGTGCTTGATAGATTGCCTGCAGAGGCCCCAAGCCCATGGAAACCGTCGGGAACTGCCAATAGTCCGGCATCAACCAAGGGTGTGGATACGACGACAAACCATTGCCATCCACTTCGCTGCGGAAGTTATCCATTTGCTCTTCACTGATCCGTCCTTCGAGGAAGGAACGCGCATAAATACCCGGTGCCGTATGCCCCTGGATATACACCAAATCCGCATCACGGGTTTCATCACCGGCGTGGAAGAAGTAGTTAAAGCCGACATCGTATAAGGTCGCAATGGAGGAAAAGGTCGAGATGTGTCCGCCCAGATCACCCGGTCGCTGATTGGCTCGAATCACCATTGCCAAGGCATTCCAACGAATCAAAGAACGAATGCGTCGCTCCATAAATAAATCGCCCGGCATTGGCGCTTCTTTGCTGACCGGAATGGTGTTGCGATAGGGCGTGGTGATTGAATACGGTAACTGGGTGCCTTCACGCGTTGCACGCTCGGACAGTCGGGTAAGCAGATAGCTAGAGCGATTGATGCCCTGCGTTTCCATAACCGACTCTAAGGAATCTAACCACTCTCGCGTTTCGACCGGATCTGTATCATCTAGCATCGACTACTTCTCCTAAGGAATCTTACTGGTTGAAGTCATTACTTATTGTTTGAAGAGACACTTCTGGGAACGCGACTGACATCACGACAAGCACTGCGACTAACATCACGACAGACGCCAACAAACGCGTTGATCATCGCGTGGTTATTCAAGCAAAGGTCTCTGGACATTCTTTTCTAAAGCGTTTCTAACGTAACTTTTAAAGCGCTTTTGTTTCGTAAACAGTTTGGTTATTTAGTGTTGTTGTTTTTAATCAGTCTCGAAGAGCGCCGCGCCCATTGCAGGCGCGGCAGACGGTCATTTAAAGGGATGGAACCAACCGTCATTCAAAAACCAATTAACTTGCGTCGGCGTTTGAGTAAGAGGTCTGACGTCCCTGCACTTCAAAGGCAGGTGAAGCCGTCGCTTCTTTGTTATACACCGCTGTGTCCAGCTCGTTTTCAGTCTTGCCAACCAACACAGATACCATCAGGTCACCACAGACGTTGACACTGGTACGCGCCATATCAAGAATTCGGTCGATACCGGCAATGATCGCCAAGCCTTCCAGCGGTAAACCAACGGTGGTCAAAACAAGCGACAACATGATCAAACCAGCGCCCGGGACTCCCGCCGTACCAATCGACGCCAAAGTCGCGGTAATAATGATGGTGACGTATTCCGCCATGCCCAGATCCACACCAAACGCCTGAGCCACAAACAACGCCGTCACACCCTGATACAACGCAGTACCGTCCATATTGATGGTCGCGCCTAATGGAAGAACAAAACTTGAAATGCCTTTGGAAACGCCCATTTCTTCACGAGCGCATTTGATGGTCGCAGGCAAAGTACCTGAACTGCTGGTCGTAGTGAAGGCAACCGCCGCAGGGTTAACCAAGGCTTTCAGATAACGAATCGGATTCAATTTCGCAAAAATACTGATCATGCCACTGTACACAACCACCACATGAATGATACTGCCGATGTACGCCACCGCAATCACTTTGATCAACGGCATAAGGATGTCCAAACCGTACTTACCGGATACCCAAGCCATCAGACCGAAGATACCGTAAGGAGCGAACTTCATAACAAGCTCAGTCAGCTTGTACATGGCTTCCGCCAGGCTTTCAAAGACAGCGACCGCTGGTTTGGCTTTTTCACCCACCAGGTTAAAGGAAATACCCAGACCCAAAGCAAAGACGATGATCTGTAGGATGTTACCCGCCGCAAGCGCGTCTACCGGGTTCTTAGGTACCAGACTGATGATGGTGTCCACCAGCGACGGGGCACTTTTGCCTTCATCCGCAGCGGCACTGGCCACCATGTTCAACCCTTCGCCCGGCGTCAGCATAGTCGCCAACACCATACCAATGGTGATTGCCACGGCTGTGGTACCGAGATAAATGAACACCGACTTCAAACCAATCCGGCCCATCTTCCGGGTGTCCTGCATGGAAGTCACGCCCACAATCAACGAGCAGAAAACCAGGGGAACAATCAACATCTTGATCGCGTGAATAAACAGGGTACCGATAGGTTTCAACACTTCCGCATCGTGGCCAAAAATGGCACCAACAATGATACCGAGCGTCATCCCAATCAGGATCTTTTTCCATAGAGCCATTTGGCCCCAAATTCCCTTGTTACTTTCATTAGTCAATGATGGTTGCATAACATCACCCTATAGTTGTTGTAGTGGGTTGGTGTAATTCATTGAACAAGTTCAAATACTCTCTGCAGCGGTGTTGGACGCCGCTTTTTTCAGCACAGTCTTTCAGGACAGTTTTTCAAAATCGTTTTTCAAAACAGCTATTTTGAAGACCGTTATGTTAGGGACTGCCAGATCACTCAAAGAGTTATTTGAATTTGTTCAACCATTTGGGTTATAGAGGCGGTTGTGTTTTGAATACAACCGCATTTCAAAAACCGTTCTTTAAAAACAATCAGCCTCAGCGCAACCAGCGCTGAGGTCTGATCATGTTTTCGGGTTTTAAAATTTCATCGAGCACGTCGGGTTGTAACAGCTCTTCCTCACGAATCAGCTCCAATACGCCTCGACCACTGGCCAAGGCTTCTTTTGCAATTCGGGTGGCGTTTTCATAACCGATGTACGGACTCACCGCCGTGATACTGCCGATGCTCTGATCGACCATGCTCTGACAATGCTCTTCGTTGGCAGTAATGCCAGTGATGCAGCGGGTTTCCAGCATGTGCATGGCACGGGATAACATGCGGATGGATTCCAGCACGTTGTACGCAATCAATGGCTCCATCGCATTCAACTGCAATTGCCCGGCTTCCGCCGCCATGGTCACCGCCAGATCATTGCCGATCACCTGATAAGCCACCTGATTCACCGCTTCCGGAATCACCGGATTAATCTTGCCCGGCATGATCGAACTGCCCGGTTGTTGCGCTGGCAGATTAATTTCGTTCAGACCACAACGCGGACCCATGCTCAATAAACGCAAATCGTTGGAAATTTTGGAGAGCTTCACCGCCAGACGTTTCAACATCGATGAGAACAATACAAACGCGCCCATGTCGGAGCTGGCTTCCACTAAGTCCGTCGCAGACTTGAATTGAATGCCACTGATTGCAGACAGCTGATCAACCGCCAACTTGGCGTATTCCGGGTCGGTGTTAATTCCGGTACCGATGGCGGTGCCGCCGAGATTCACTTCTTTCAACAGCTCGGTTAAACCGGCGACACGATCAATGTCTTCGCCTAAGGTCGTGGCGAAGGAATTGAATTCCTGACCCAAGGTCATTGGCACCGCATCCTGCAACTGGGTACGGCCCATTTTTAAAATGTGGTTAAACTCGTCGGCTTTCTTCAAAAAGGCTTGTTGTAACGACGCCAGGGCATTTACCAAATCGCCGTGACTCAACAAGATCGACAAACGAACGGCGGTGGGATAGGCATCATTGGTGGATTGGGACATATTCACATCGTTGTTTGGATGCAGATGTTGATACTCCCCTTTTGGATAGCCCAGATGCTCCAACGCGATATTGGCAATGACTTCATTGGCATTCATGTTGGTCGAGGTCCCTGCGCCACCCTGCACCATGTCGACCACAAACTGATCATGGCAGTAACCTTCCAACAGTTTGGCAACCGCCGCTTCAATGGCCTTGGTTTTCGACTCGGCCAACAAGCCCAGTTGATTATTGGCTCTGGCCGCCGCCAGTTTGACCATAGCTAAGGCACGCACGAGCTGTGGGAAATGACTGAGTCGCACACCACTCAAATCGAAGTTCTGCGTCGCACGATGGGTTTGAATACCGTAATACGCCTCCCCTGGCACCAGGGCTTCGCCCAGTAAATCTTTTTCCTTACGGAAGGGAGATGTCATGTTCATCGCGTATGTCGTACTCATCACTCGGCACCTAATCTTTATTTTTAATAACCAAGGGCATTAACTGCTGTTGTTTTTCGGTCTGCTGTTTATTTGTCTGTTGACTATTTATCTGTTGAAAACAGTCAAACCGTCCATAACAATCGCAATATGAGTGCCAAACACGAGAATTCGTCTTAACAGACTGTTTTAAAAAGAGTTTTATTGATTGACTGAAGGGTACGTTCGAGTCCAAAGGGGTATAACCTACAGACAAAGAATCATCAAAAAAGCCGTCTATAAACACGCTTTATCCAATAAATTCAGACAGTTAGCCTATAACCACACAAGTTATAACCTTTCTCCAGGTTATACCCCTTTGAGAGCGCAGTTTCGGATGAACAAAAAAGAAGACATACGACAGCAAAGACTCAGGAAGCAATACAGAAAAAACCAAACAGGCAGGCATAAAAAAGGCGCTTAGAAGAAGCGCCAAACAAACAAGGGTCATTACTTAAAGGTAAGAAATGATTATGCCACCAAGCGCTCACTCCGATTCAGATACCAAGCCACACAGGCATCCGCCAGTGCGCCGGTGGCATCCACCGCCAACGGCAATAACGGGGAATGGATCGACTCCAGCGCCAATGGAATCTCGGTACACCCTAAAATCACCCGCTCCGCGCCGTTATCCAACATGCGTTGCATCGCCAATTCCAAGAGCGCCGCGCCTTCGTTGACCTTACCGGATTTCACCAGATAAATGCCGTCCATCACCGAAGACTGGGTTCCGGACTCAGGCAGCATACATTCCAAGCCGTAATGCGCTAATTCCCGCTCATAGAATCCCGCCTTGAGCGTTCCGTCAGTGGCTAACAGACCCACCCGACGCACCCCTACCCCACGGACTACCCCACGGACAGCCGAATCTTGGGCAATGCGCTCAGCACAGACCTTGGCAATGTGCAGCAATTGAATGTGCGTTTCTTTGGCTAAGGCTTCATGCCAGTAATGGGCGGTGTTGCAGGGAATGGCGATACAGCCGGCTCCACCTTGCACTAAGGTATCCAAACCCATTTTTAGGGCTGGCAATGGCGATGCCGCGCCCTCCATCAAACAGGCGGTTCGATCGGGAATCTGCGGCACAGAATGAATCAACAACGGGATATGATCCTGATCACTTTGCGCCGGCGTCTTTGAGATGATTTTTTGGATGAAGTCCACCGTCGCCATTGGCCCCATGCCGCCTAATATGCCCACTTTATCGCATACCTGGTCATACATCTTGCCACCTACGGGATGACGCATGCTGGTTCTGCTGTCGGAGTTCAGGGATGTGTTGAATCGATTGTTCATCTTGAGATCTGCTCTGCTGGTTTACGAATAGCTCTCAACATAAAAACCACGCGTCACGGCTACCAATGCCAAAACAACACCCGCCATACGCAAAACGCATAGCCTTGTAACATCACCAATTAAGTCCAATAAAATCAATATGATAGAAATCCCATACCCAAACAACATGAGCTATTCTTTAAATGCATACGCCCAAGAATTGATAGGCAGTGTGGGAATTTGGTTTAGAATTGAGTTGTCATAACAAAAACAATCGAGCAGTAAACAAGACCATGAACATCGAAACTAAATGGCTGGAAGACTTTCTCTCTCTGGCGGCGACCCAAAGCTTTTCCAAAGCCGCAGAAGCAAGGCACGTCACCCAACCGGCCTTTAGTCGACGAATTCGAGCCTTGGAAACCGCCGTCGGTTGTCATCTTGTGGATCGCAATCACACCCCGATTCAACTCACCGCCGAAGGTCAGTTGTTTAAGATCACCGCCAGCAACACGCTGGATCAACTCAAGTCGAGCATCGAGCACATTCAGGCTCTGGCAGCTCGACATCAAGTGGTGGATTTTGCGGTGTCGCACACTTTGTCGTTGTCCTTCTTCCCGAGCTTTATTCAGTCCTTACAGGCGGAATTGAGTAACACCCATACGCGACAACTGGTCGCTAATGTCGATGACAGTTTTCAGGCATTAAAGAACGGCATCTGTGATTTTCTGATCGCGTATGGCGGGCAACATGTGGAATCGGATCGTTTCACCGGCTTTACGCTCGCAACCGAATCTCTGGTTCCGGTATCCATTCCCAACGACAACGGCCAGCCTCTCTATTCACTAAACAGCTTAAAGCAAGCAAACGACTCTGAAGGCAACGTTCTCACCGAAGCACTTCCCTATCTCGCCTATCCGGAAGATATCTTTCTTGGGCGGCAGGTCAAACGGCTGCTAAGCCAACACACCACCTCGTTGAAAAAGACCTTTGAATCACCGATGGCCGACAGCCTCAAAATGATGGCGATGCAAGGCTTAGGGATCGCTTGGGTACCCGCCTATTCGGTGAAACGGGAACTGGAACAAGGCCACCTGATGATCTGCGGTGATAACACCTGGCAGGCACCGTTGGATATCTGGTTGTATCGCTGTGATCGCCCTCTCTCGCCAAGTTCGGAGAAACTGTGGCAAGCCTTACAGGCCAGGTTTGAAGTCGTCACAACCAGTCAAACGCCGAAGAGCATCGCCAGCCATGACTAAGGTTTCGCGTCAGTCCATTGTATGGTGGAGATTTGCTGAACGGATTTTTTCGAAGTTGCGTTTCTGCGCGGTCCTTATGGCCATGTACACTGTTTCCGGGATCACACACGCCAATCTGCAAGACCCCAATAAAGTGATTCAGGTGGGCGGTGATCTCAATTATCCACCCTATGAATCTCTCGACCCCGATGGCAACCCTGCGGGTTATAACGTAGAACTGACTCAAGCCATCGCCGAAGTGATGGGCATCAAGGTGAACTTTCAATTAGGCGACTGGGGCGCGATGCGCGATGCATTGGAACGTGGCGACGTCGATATTCTGCAAGGCATTTCCTACACCGACGAGCGCGCCCAGAAGTACACTTTCTCACCAGCGCACGCCTATGTTCATCAATCCATTTTTACTCGTAAAGGTAACCCGGTAATTGATGATATTTCCGACCTCAACGGCAAGTCGGTGGTTGTGCAACGCCAAGGGGTAATGCACGACTATTTGTTGGACCATAACATCGGCGCGGAATTAGTATTGGTAGATACTCACGCCGATGCCATTCGGTTATTGGCCTCAGGCAAACACGATTACGCCTTGGTCGCTAACCTCCCCAGTTTGTACCTCAGCCAAAAGCTGGGCATTTCAGACATCGTCCTTTCCGGTAAAGCCTTCGAAGCGCAAAAATACGGATACGCAGTGAAAAAGGGCAATGAATCCTTACTGGCCCAATTCAGTGAAGGCTTAGCCATTCTCAAAAATACCGGACGTTATCAGGAGATCTACGATAAGTGGCTGGGGCCATTGGAAGAACAGAAATTCCCCTGGCGTAAATTCGGCACCGCCGCCATCGTCATTTCACTCGTTATTCTCGCTATTGTGTTTTGGAACCGCGCCCTAGCCAGAGAAGTAGAACGCCGCAGTAAAGAGCTGGAACTGCGCCAACAACAACTCATTCAGGCCGATAAAATGACCTCGTTAGGTATTCTGGTCTCCGGCGTGGCGCATGAGATTAACAA
Organism: Litoribrevibacter albus; assembly: GCF_030159995.1. Taxonomy (NCBI): domain Bacteria; kingdom Pseudomonadati; phylum Pseudomonadota; class Gammaproteobacteria; order Oceanospirillales; family Oceanospirillaceae; genus Litoribrevibacter; species Litoribrevibacter albus. Next base: position 471,554 of record NZ_BSNM01000016.1, read on the forward strand.
CCCCTGTGGCCTGTTGATGCTCAACATTCCTATCCTTCGGGATTCCTATCAGGACGCCCTCACCGTACTGGAAGAGCACTACCAAACCCACGGCGACTTTGAGTTGGGCGGCCTAAACTACTCACGAATGCGAGAAGAAATACCAGCCATGCTCGATGAAATGTTCGCAGGCGTGGAGCGCATCAAACGCATTGTCGATGATCTGGGCGACTTCTCACGCCAAGACACCTCCCGCATCAAAGAAGAAGTGGACTTAAACGCCATTACCACGGCGGCGATTCGTCTGGTGGATAATACCCTGCGAAAATCCACCGAAAGTTTTCATGCCGAACTGGGCCATAACCTGCCGACCTTCAAAGGCAATGCCCAACGCATCGAACAAGTCATCATTAATTTACTGGTGAATGCCTGTCAGGCATTGGACGACAAATCCCAAAAGATCGAACTCAAAACCTATTACCGGGAAAGCACTCAACAACTGGTGTTAAAGGTGATCGATCAGGGCTGTGGCATCCCACCCGAGAACCTCTCGTCCTTGAGTGATCCGTTTTTTACCACCAAACGGGAAACCGGCGGCACGGGTTTGGGGCTTTCCGTCTCCTCCGGGATTGTTCGCGAGCACGGAGGTACGTTAACCTTCAACTCGAAAAGCGGCGAAGGCACCACCGTTACTCTATCCTTACCCATTGAATAGCATTTCCGCTCATTAATTTATTAGATAGCCAAACAGGCAGTAAACGCACCATGACCAAGAACACCTTTCCTTCCTTTGGCGTATTGCTGGTTGACGACGAAGCCCCGTTTCTTCGAAGCCTAAGCATGATGTTGGAACGCCGCAGCGGCATTAATAATCTTCATCGATGTGAAGACAGCCGCATGGTCATGGACATTCTTAAACGGGAACACATCGGCCTGGTGATTCTGGATCTCACCATGCCCCATATCTCTGGCGATCAACTGCTTGAACAGATCACCGAACAATACCCGGAAATCAGCGTGATCATTTTAAGCGGCTTAAATCAGGTGAAAACAGCGGTGGATTGTCTTCATCTCGGAGCCTTTGATTACTTCGTCAAAACCACCGAAGAAGACCGTTTGGTGGAAGGCATCAATCGTGCGATTCAAGTCTTAGAGCTGAAACACGAGAATCAGGAACTCAGCAAACGGGTACTCAACAACACCCTTGAGAACCCGGAGGTTTTTGAAAACATCATCACCACCGACAAAGGTATGCGCTCGGTGTTTCAATATCTCGAATCCATCGCCGCCAGCCAACAACCCCTGTTGATCACCGGGGAAAGTGGCGTCGGTAAAGAACTGTTTGCCAAAGCCGCCCATGCACTCAGTAAACAAACCGGCCCACTGATTACCGTCAATGTGGCCGGACTCGACGACAATGTTTTCTCAGACACCTTGTTTGGACATCAGAAAGGCGCCTTCACCGGTGCCGATCGAGCAAGACCCGGCTTAATTGAACAAGCCGCTGGCGGCACCCTGTTTCTCGATGAAATCGGTGATTTGAGCATGGCCTCCCAGGTCAAACTGCTCAGACTGTTACAGGAAGGCGATTACTTCCCACTGGGCAGCGACAAACCGAAAACGCTGTCCGCTCGCGTAGTGGTCGCCACCCATCAAAACCTCACCGACAAACAAGCCAACGGCGAATTCCGCAAAGACCTCTACTACCGATTGCGAACCCACCATGTAGAAATCCCGGCGCTGCGCCAACGCCAAGACGACATCCCATTACTGCTTGAACACTTTCTCAACGAAGCGGCGAACGAACTGGAAAAGAACAAACCCAGCATCCCCAAAGAACTGCTGGTATTACTGAAGAACTACAACTTCCCAGGGAATGTGAGGGAACTGCGCGCCATGGCCTTTGACGCCATGAGCCTTCACAAATCCCGAATGCTCTCGATGAACGCCTTCAAAAAAGCCATCGACGCTACCAGCGACGGGGCTATGCCGACGGTTTCATCCACAGAAAACACCACACAAAATGTGTTCAATCCGGATGAGCCTTTGCCACAGATGTCAGAAGTCTCAGACCTACTGGCTCAGGAAGCCATGCGCCGCGCAGAAGGCAATCAATCCATCGCCTGCTCACTAATTGGAATATCCCAGCCCGCACTAAGTAAACGGTTGAAGAAGATGGAGAGTTCAGGGGAGGACTGAAAATCAGGCCTCCTGTGGAATAGAGCTTTTCAGGAATTACGTTTTCAAGAAATGCTATTTCAAGAAACACTTTTTCAAGAAATAAAGGCGTTGAACAGCTTTAACACCTGCTGAGGTGATTCTATATGAGGAAAGTGCCCAACGTCAGAGATCGAGTGAAGATCTTGGGTATTGGATAAGTCTTTTAACCTCTGGAAGACGTCATGGCCATACATGGGGTCAGCCTCTCCGACCACATAACGAATCGGCACATCCGTCTCTTGCCAGGCTCTGGCCCATCGCTCTCCGTGCATCTGACGATCTTTCAAGAAGAAATTCAACTGGTGCAGTTGTTTGTTGCCGTTTTGCAGAAGCAGTAACTGCCAATAACTGTTCAGTAGTTGACGAATACCGGGCTCCGTTAATTGGCTTTTCGAGGTTTGCGAGAATACCCGCAGCATGCTTCGATCAAACTTCTTCTGATTAAACATCAAAGAAATTAGAAAACCTACCCTCGAGATCAGCAGTTTCTGGATGAGCCTTGGGTTCGAAAGCTCAGGAAAAATGGAACCACTCATTGCAAACAAACTCAGCAAATAAGGTGCTTTACCTGTGGCCTGCTCCGGATGATTTCCCCGATCCAATAGCTCCTGAGCCACCAAAGTGCCAAAGTCATGAGCAATCACGTGGTATTCCACAACACCCAGGCTCTGCAGTAAGGCTTCCACTATGTCCGCCTGAACCATCACACTATACTCACCCTGTTTAGGTTTATCTGAAAAACCAAATCCCAGCTGATCCAAAGCAATCAGGCGATAGTGTTTCGATAGTTCCGGCCAGATATGGTGCCAATCCCAACTGGATGTGGGAAAGCCATGAATACAAATCACACAGGGCTTTTCGGCTGAACCATCGTCCCGATAAAACACCTTATACCCAAGATACTCAAAGAACTGCCCCTGAGATTTCCATTGCTGAAGTTGTGCGTTCATCTCGCCCTCCTCAAGTTAACTTTTGAACCATGAGTGTATGAAGGCAATACGGAAGAATCGTCCGACTCTATAGAGCCGGACACATCAGCAAACCAGAGTGGTTTTTAACATTCAGTCTCATCAGCCATGATCAACCTTTGACGATATTCAGACGGCGTTAAGCCGGTTTCTTTTTTAAACGCGCTATAGAAGGTGGAGGTCGAACGAAAGCCGGATTCCAATGACAGCACCAGAGAGGTTTGTGGTTGCGCGTGATCGTCAGCATGATCTTTAGCAAGCAGTTGCTTCGCAAAAGCGATGCGATGATGATTGATAAACTCGTAAAAGTTTTTGTGATAGAGACTGTTCACCACTTGTGACAAGTGATTAGTCGACATCGACAGTTGATCTGCCAAACGGGATAGAGACAACTCCGGTTGCAGAAACACTTTATCCCGAACCATAGCCGTTTCCAGCGTTTGTTGTATTGACTGCATTCCCGCCATCGTTAAGCCTGAGGTACGATATTTCTCCGCCGAATCGGACACATCGTGCTCTTTCACATCCGACTGATGGGGCTGATAGTTCAAATGCAAGGAAGGTACTTTGGCAAACAGCCGTCCCGTCGAATGGTTAAAATAGACCTGCACACTCTGCAACTTATTGTCCCGAATACAAAGCATATCCACCCCGGATAACTCTTTTCCCGGCAGCACCCCAGAGAGGCGCCAAGGCGAAGCCACCAAACCTTCCCCCTGAACATTCCGTTGCTCAATGGTAACGGTCATATTCGGGAAACAATCAAACAACTCTTGCGCACGAAGCGCAAACAACGAGGCCGGAATTTCATCATCAAGGTTGGCATCGATATACACCCCATCCGGATGGAAACACGCCAAGATAGCCTCTGCATCGTGGTTGTTCCATGCTTCAAGATATTGATCGGTTACGTGTTTATGCCCCACAGAATAAGCCCTTTTCCATAAGATCAGACAGAGTGAGCATAACCGGTTCTGGAGGGGATAACTGTGTTGCGACTAGCAAACGGAGATAACCAGATATCCACATCATAATGAATATCTGATTTAGATCGACTGCCTCTACTCGGATTTGTTATCTGGCTTTGCTAGGTTTTCAACCTTACCTAGGACAGATTCTTTCTCAAGCTCTTCCTGAATATCTTGAGGCTTTTCTTTAAAAAGCGCTTTCGCAGACTTTTTGGCTTGTTCTGCTGCGTACTTCAATCGTTCTTCTGGAGTCATAGCGGTTTCACCAAGTAATGAGGATTTCCTTGCTTCGCAGGCATCAACACAAAGCCACCATCCTTTGATGTGTAATAATTTATCAACTTTTGGTTCATTGGCTCAACAATACGAATATATGAAGCACCAATAAGCCTTCCATAAGTTTCATAAGCGAGCTGAGATACAGAGAATAAATCACCTGCATGTAAACAATGTTTAGGCCTTCGTTCAATAAAATCCAGTCTCATACTAGATCCCATGTACGTTGGTCTGCCTAAAGTTAAGGATAAGAGAGTATCACTGCTCCAAACAGATAGATCAAAAGCTTTAGGATAAAGTTGGCAATATCGAGTTGCTAAGGACCAGTTCCAATCTACTTTTCGCTCTTCCATCCGTTCCCATGCTTTGGAAGCATTAAGAGCTTTAGAATCAATTCCTTTAAGCTGTAAGCTATGTAAATGGGGTGGCAGGCTTGTTTTAGCTATGACTCTTGCGTCATCACGATGCTCATCATAGCGTTTGATAGTCTGAATGTGACTTGCTTGCATTTCATCTTCCTTAATTCTTTACCTGATAATCAGAACATCCTTTTTAAATAGCTATTTGCTAGTTACAGAAAGCAGGACATTAACAAAGGTAAAAAATGGAATAGCTTACAAGCTCTCAAATATTACAATTTTCGTAATTATTTAGAGATTGGATTCAATATACGAAATCTAACCAAGAATTAAGCATTAGACATGAACAAAGATAGCCAAGCCTTCCCAAACGAGAAGGCACTGAGAGATAAGATTAACGACTCCGCTCAATAATCCCCATCATCTTGTACATCAACAAAGACGCGGCAAAGTCATAGGCGTGAAAGCCGGCAATCGGGGCGAATTCCATCACGTCGAAACCGATGATTTCACGTTGTTTGGCAACGGATTCGAATAATCCAAGGGTTTGATACCAGCCTAAGCCGCCCGGTACTGGCGTACCAGTCGAAGGAAAAACGGACGGGTCCAAACCATCAATATCCAGGGTGAAGAACACTTTTTTCGGGAAGTCTTCCGGCAGTTCGATAGCACTGATGTTTTGAGGCACTAGGTCATCTGCATCTTGATAGTAAACACCGTGCTTTTTACGAATCTCGATTTCTTCTTCACAGTAGGCACGGATACCCAATTGGTACAAAGGAATGCCTTCGTCCACACAGCGTTTCATCACAGAGGCGTGGCTGTATTTGTCGCCTTCGTAGGCGTCACGTAAGTCGGCGTGTGCATCGATCTGAACGATACCAAAGTCTTTGATGCCAGCATCCAACATGCCTTTGATGATGCCGTAAGTGACTGTGTGCTCTCCGCCAATGCCCACCGGCATTTTGCCCATTTCACAAATCGGTTTTACCGCAGCTGCGATGTTTTCAATCACTTGATCCGCATCGGCATTACAGTCTACCGGGCCGTGCGTGTAGATGCCCAACTCACATGGTTTGCTCTTGCCGTCCCACTCTTCCAGCTGCCAGGAAGCTTCCAGAATCGCTGATGGCCCTTCGTTAGTACCACCGCCATAAGATACAGTGCGTTCAAACGGAACAGGCACGATGTGGAACAAGGCCTCTTCCGGTTTAGGTTGTTCGATTTCGGAGCCCAAGAAAATTGGGTAAGTTAGTTCTTTAGTCATATTAGGAAAGTCGCTCTTTAAAATCTTCGTAGCCGAATTGTTTTACAACTCGAACCTCATCCGTTTCGCTGTTCCAGATCGCAATCGACGGCAGGTTGATACCGTTAAAGGTCGTGGTCTTGACCATAGTGTAGTGAGACATGTCGTCGAAGACGATTCGATCACCCACCTTTAGTGGCTCTGCAAAACTGTAATCATCAATCACATCACCCGCCAGACAGGTCATGCCGCCAAAGCGGTAGGTATGCGCTAACTCACCCGGCTGGCCTGCATTCATTACATCCGGGCGGTACGGCATTTCCAGCGTGTCCGGCATGTGGCAGGTGGCCGAGGTATCAAGAATCGCCAGATCCATCTGGTTATGAACGATGTCCAACACTTCGGTCACCAAGACGCCGGTGTGGATCGCTACCGCTTCGCCCGGCTCCAGATAAACCTCAACGTCGTACTTCGCACGGAAGTCTTTGACGCGGGTAATCAAGCCTTGAACGTTGTAATCCGGCTTGGTGATGTGATGACCGCCGCCGAAATTGATCCAGTCCATGGTCGGAATGAGGTCACCAAAGCGTTCTTCCACCGCCGCCAAAGTGCGGTCTAACGGCTCATAGCCTTGCTCACACAAGGTATGGAAGTGCAGCCCGGAGATGCCATCCAGATAATTTTCGCCCTTCTCCGCCTTGGCCTTTTCAAACTCGGCATACGGAATGCCTAAGCGGGAACATGGCGCGCACGGGTCGTAGATTTCCACTTCACCTTCAGAGTGCTGTGGATTAATACGCAGGCCCACATGCGGTTTACCACCGCGTTGCTTTTGCGTTTCTTCAACCAAACCTTTGAAGCGATACCATTGGTTGAAGGAGTTAAACAGCAAGTGATCTGCGATCTTTAGGATCTCTTTGAGATCTTTTTCAGCATACGCCGCTGAGAACACATGCACTTCACCGCCGTATTCCTGATGCCCCAACAAGGCTTCGTTTAAACCGCTGGCACAGGTACCGGACAGGTACTTCTTCACCAAAGGCGCAAGACTCCACATAGAAAAGGCTTTCAATGCCGACAGCACTTTCGCGCCGGATTCCTGCTGAACCTTGTTCAACAATTTCAGGTTGTTCTCAACCGCCACTTCATCCACCACAAAACACGGGGATGGCACTCGGGTTGGGTCGAAGTTTTTAAAGGATTTAGAAAGCATGAGTCGCTCATCAACCAAATTCAGAATCACAAAAGGGATAGAACCTATTCAACTTTCTGAAGCAGACGCTCCGAGCACTGAACTGTGTCCTCGGAGCGAACGTTCGAAATTAAATCTGCTCTATCCCTTAGTAACGGAAAAACTTAAAACTATTTTTCCAGCGGGTGCTCAGACAGCTCAACTTCTGTCCAAGGCAAACCGTACTTGTTCAGGTCTTCCATGAATGGGTCCGGATCAAGTTGTTCCATGTTCCAAACACCTTCTTTCATCCACTTACCTTCGACCATCATTTTCGCGCCGATCATCGCAGGAACACCGGTGGTGTAAGAAATCGCCTGAGAATTCACTTCTGCATAACAGGCTTCGTGGTCACAGATGTTGTACACGTACACCAACTTCTCTTTGCCATCTTTCGTACCGCGAACGATACAACCGATGCAGGTACGGCCTTTGGTGCGTGGACCAAGGCTTGCAGGGTCAGGAAGTACTGACTTCAGGAATTGAAGCGGAATCACTTCCGTACCTTCGTACATTACAGGCTCGATTGAAGTCATGCCGATGTTTTCCAACACTTCCAGGTGCTTCAGGTAGTTCTCAGAGAAGCTCATCCAGAACTGACCTTTCTTGATGGTTGGGAAGTGCTTAGTCAACGACTCCAACTCTTCGTGGTACATACGGTAAATGTTGTAGGTACCCACGCCTTCAGGACAGGTAAACTCCGCCTTGGTCGACATCGCATCAGTCGGCTGGAAATCACCGTCTTCCCAGTGACGACATTCAGCCGTTACTTCACGGATGTTGATCTCTGGGTTGAAGTTGGTCGCGAACGGATGACCGTGATCACCACCGTTTACGTCGATGATGTCCAACTGATGCATCTCATCAAAATGATGCTTCGCCATGTGCGCCGTATACACGTTGGTTACGCCCGGATCAAAGCCCGAACCCAGCAACGCCATCAAACCTTTCTCGCGGAATTTCTCTTGGTACGCCCACTGCCACTTGTATTCAAACTTCGCTTCTTCAGGCGGCTCATAGTTGGCGGTATCCAAGTAGTGAACGTTCGCTTCCAAACAGGCATCCATGATGTGCAGATCCTGATAAGGTAACGCCACGTTGATTACCATGAACGGCTGCTCGGCTTTCAACAACGCCGTCAATTCAGGTACGTTGTCCGCGTCCACTTGTGCCGTACGAATGGTTACGCCGGTTTTTTCTTTCACTTGTTCAGCAATCGCCTGACACTTGGCTTCAGTACGACTCGCCAAAATAATATCTGTAAACACCTCAGATAACTGAGCACACTTGTGGGTAACCACACCACCAACGCCACCGGCGCCGATAATCATAACTTTAGCCATAATAGTTCCTTATCTATCAAGGTCAGACACAGTGTCTCTCATCGAATCATGCCCGAGTTTCATTTGCATGATTCTATTGATTCTTTCATTACAAAAACAGTTCGTTCTCACGCAGTTTGTTTTCAACAAACCGGGGGATGGTTAAACCGCTTAACCATCACGCTCCTCAATCGTGCTCGTAGTAGGTGTAGCCATCCAAACTTGCTGAGAAGGCGGACAGAATCTCCTGACGAGTCGCGACACTGATCTTGCCGCCGCGCACCGCTTTCTCCACGGTATTGCGGAATTTGTCTCGTAATCCACGCGGATCGTACTCTACATAGCTCAATACATCGGCGATGCTGTCACCATGTATCTCTCGCATAAAATCATAGCTGCCATCGGCATTAATGCGAATACTAACGACGTTGGTGTCACCGAACAGGTTATGCAGGTCACTCAAGGTTTCCTGATACGCACCCACCAGGAAAGTACCGATGTAATAATCTTCGCCTTTCTTCAACGGATGCAGCGGTAAGGTTTTACGACCACCAATGAACTGGTCGATCTTACCGTCACAGTCGCAGGTTAAATCCGCAAACATCGCTTCACGGGTTGGCATTTCATTCAAACGGTGCACCGGCAACATCGGGAACACCTGTCCAATCGCCCAGGCATCCGGCAACGACTGGAAGACACTGAAGTTGCCGTAGTAGATGTCCGCCAAATCTTCGCGAAGGTTGGTCAATTCATCCGGAAGATGCTCAACCCCCGGCGCCAACGCCTGAACCTGCTGAACGATGTTCAGGAAGTAGTTTTCAGCGGTTGCACGGGTACGCAAATCCACCTGTCCACGGTTGAACAAATGACGAATCTCATCACGATAGAAAATCGCGTCGTTGTAACATTCCTGAATGTTTTTGCCGTTGATGCTCTCGGTCACTTCGTAGAGGTTCTTCAACGTCTCGTTAGCGTCCTCATCCGGCTGTTCAATTACAAATACCGGGTCAAAATGTGCGACATCCAACACGTTGAACAAGAACAAACTCGAATAGGCCACCGTTGCACGACCAGACTCGGAAATCAGCACCGGATGATCAATCTCCAGCGGGTCCAGGGTCTGCATCACCGCTTCGACGATGTCTATGCAATACTCGTCCAGGGTGTAGTTCTTACTGTGGGTGCCGCTCTGCTGCGAACCTTCGTAGTCCACCGCCAAACCGCCACCCAAATCCAGGTAGCCCATCGGCGCGCCTTCGTTAATCATGCTGACGTAATAACGACACGCTTCCTGAACACCTTTACGAATGTTATGAATGCTTGGTAACTGCGAGCCTAAATGGAAGTGCAACATCCGCAAACAATCGAGCATGTCGGCGTCTTTCAGCAAATCGATCACTTCCACCAATTGCAGGCTGTTCAAACCGAAGATACTGCGATCGCCACTGTCGTGCTGCCAATGCCCTTCCACAGTTGTGGATAACTTCACCCGAGTACCGATCATCGGCTTCACACCCAGCTCTCGGCTGCGTTGAACGATCACTTCCACTTCGGTCGGACTTTCCACCACGAAGAAGCATTTCCAGCCCAACTGAATAGCGCGAAGACCCAAATCGATAAACTCTTCGTCTTTATAGCCATTACATACGATGTAGCTGTCTTCGTTTTGCAACGATGCCAGAGCAATGATCAGCTCCGCCTTACTTCCGGCTTCCAGACCATGACTGTAACGGTTACCAAACTGGGCAATTTCTTCCACCACATGGCATTGCTGGTTTACTTTAATCGGGAAAACACCGCGATAGGTGTTTTGATATTCCAGCTTTTCAATGGCGGCACGGAAAGCTTCGTTGATTCGACTGATGGAATGATCCAGCAGGTTCTCAATCCGCAATAGAACAGGCATATGCAGTTCGCGGTCTTTCATACCTTCGATGATGTCCATCAAAGATACGTTAACCTTATGACCATTCACCGGACAGGTGATAACAATTTCACCTTGATCCGACACATCAAAATAGCCATTACTCCAATGATTAATACCATAGGTTTCTTTGGCGGTTTCGATGTCCCAATGTTGCAGTGGTGTGGATTTCATACTCCAGGCACTCCGAAGTCAGTGGCCTTTTCCAGATCAGTGTAGTCAATCTTGGGTAACTCACATGAACTGGCCATCAGCACAGAAAATAAGGTCTTTATCGATAGAACAACCTTGTTTTTTTGAAGGGCGGATTCTAGCAGTTTTTACACGCCAGTCGACCAGAATCTACGCTATTTTACAGCCAATTTAAAACCAGCTGATCTTTCACCGCAAAACGATCAAAATGTCCTTTCACGGTGTCCAATATTTCGTTCAGGTCATGGTCATTTTCGGCCATACAGACAAAGCTCAATGCCTGGCCGTTTGAGGTCATTCGACAAGTGCCCATATCAAACTCGACCAAGCCTTCATTGGCCGACCAAGTGGCTGGCACTCTATGGGTAAAGTGTTTACACAATCTATGAATGTATCGTTCTCCAGCTTGAGTGTTCACCACACCTTTCTTATGCATTACAAGCTCCTTAAAAGCCCCTTTGTCTGCTTATCTTCAAATTATCTTGTCAGTGCTCTGTCGGCCAAGACGATTGGAAAGCCTCTGGAACACGCTTCGACACGCCCTCGAATGCCGTAGGCTTGCTCCAAGTGCTCCGGTGTCAACTCATCAGGACGCACCAACGCCAACACACCTTGCCGGGACAGAATCAGCACGTAATCGCAAAATCGCAATGCCAGATTCAAGTCGTGACTGGCCACCAAGGCGATGGCACCCGCATTGGCGGTCTCATCACGAATGGCTTCCAACACATTCAATTGCCAGTGGAGATCCAGCGCACTGGTCGGCTCATCCAACAGCAATAACTTGGGTTGCCGAACCAACACTTGTGCTAAGCCAACCATTTGCCGTTGACCACCGGACATCTCACTGAGGCGCTTTAGCGCCAGATCCCGAATCCCTAACCGGTCGAAGATACGTTCAATCGATACCTCCACCTGCGCTGCGGTCAAATCCGTTCGAACCGCACGACAGGCACTGAACACCACCTCATAAGCCACCAAACTGATGGCTTGAGGCAATGCTTGCGGCAAATACCCGAGCGTACGAATCACGTCCGCTCTGGGCATGGCCGACAGAGTTTGTTGTTCAAAATAAATATCGCCGGAGTACTTCACCAAACCGGCAAAGGATTTCAGCAAGGTCGATTTACCCACCGCATTTGGCCCAACCACCGCCACTAACGAGCCACTCGGCAGCTCAGGCAGATTGATGTCAGAAATGACCCGTTTCGAACCATAGCCAATGTTTAACCCGGAAACCGATAACGTCATACCGCTGCCCCCCGTCCACGACTCATAATCAAGGTGATGAATAACGGAATCCCCACCAGCGCCGTCACAATACCCACAGGTAGAATCACACCCGGCACCAGCGCTTTGGAAGCGATGGATGATAAAGACAACAGCAAGGCGCCAGCCAAGGCACTGCCCGGCAAGAAGAATCGGTGATCTTCGCCCAACATCATTCGTGCGATGTGCGGCCCAACCAAACCGATAAAGCCGATTTCCCCCACAAACGCCAAGGCAATGGCCGTTAGCAGGCTCACCCGCAACAGCACCACCAGACGCACCCGCTCAACATTAATGCCGATGCTGCGCGCCTGATCTTCACCGGTTCGCAAGGCCGTCATCGACCAGATATGGGTCAGGCTCCAGAGTAAACAGATTCCGAACACCGCCGACACAATCGCGACCTTGTCCATACTGGCCCGCGCCAGACTGCCCATCGTCCAGAACACAATCTGTTGAAGCGAACTGGCATCAGCCACGAACTGCAATAAGCCGACAATGGCGTTCAAACCAAACATCAAGGCGATGCCGAATAACACCACGGTGTGGATACTTGCCCCTAAGCTTCGGGACAACACCAAAATCAGGATCGACGCAGCAGACGCAAAGACAAAGGCCGAGGCCGGCAGCAACACCGTGAAGCTCAACCCCAACCAGGACAAATCCAACACAATCGCTAACGACGCGCCCAAGGTTGCCGCCGCCCCGACGCCCAAGGTAAATGGGCTGGCCAGCGGGTTATTTAATACCGTCTGCATCTCGGCACCAGCCAAGCCTAAACAGGCACCCACCACCAACGCCATCAAGGCGTAAGGCAGACGCACATCCCAGATAATCACATCCGTAGTTGCATCATTACTGCCCGCAATCAGCCCCTGAATCACATCCACAAACGACAATTCGGCAGGGCCGGTGGCGATATCCGTCACCAGAGACATCACAGTGGCGATCACCAACACTGCCAATAGCAGCAGGCGTTTCCAGATAAATTGTCGATATTCGCCTGACAGGCTTTTTCCTTCAGAACGACTAGAGGGATTCCCGGCGTTATCCACACCGCTGCCGGGCTGAGTACGTGTCATATCAAGCTGTTCAGCCATATCCAGTTGCTCGCTCATTGCATGGCTCCCTGTTTGACACCCACTCGCGCATGACGAGCAAAAGAAGTGGTTTCAGTAGCCTGCGTATCCAGACTGATCCAGTAAGTGCCTTCCAAGGGTACAGGTTGAAAACGCTCGAACAGTTCCGCCATCGTCGCCTGCGGATCTAAGGACGAAAAGGTTTCCGGATACAACCATTTGGCAAACGCCTGCACCGCCACCACATTCATCGGGGTGTTATAGAAATGATGCCAAATGGCAAACGCCTTACCTTCTTTGACAGCCCGAAGCTGCCTTACACCACGGGAATTGGCCGCCGATAACGCATTCTGGAACGACAATCGCGCCACGTCTTCTGAGACACCTGCGCCCAACACGATATAAGGCGGAATGTTATCCACCGCCGGATTAAGATCCGCCGCTCGCCAGGTGTCGGTGGAACCGATGGCGGTGGCGATATAGACATCCGGCTGAATGGTTAACAGATACTCCATATTCATCACACCTGCCGCGCCCGGCACAATGGCCTGAGCCACATTGTTGGCTTCCACCGAATTCGCAAACGACGCCATCATGCCCTTCACCATAGTTTCACAACACAAATCCTGCAGCCCCACCCGACTGTGGATAAACACACTGGGCGACGAATCTGCGTGCTGCTGTTTGCGCTGCGCCAAACCGTCGTAAACCCGTTGCAGTTGAGCCTGATAGAAAGTATTAAATTCAGCAGCTTGTTGTTCACGCCCCATCACCTTACCCAGCAAGGTCATGCTTTTCGGGGTATTCGTCAGAGGATCACGACGGAAATCCACAAACACAATCGCCACCCCTGCCCGTTCCAACTGACGAATCACATGAGCGTGACGCGCTGTTGGCCCATGCCCTTCCAAACCAAAAATCGCCACATCCGCATTCAAAGTCAGAACCTGCTCAACGCTGAACGAATCGGCGGAGGTATGACCAATCTGCGGAATACCGTCAATTTCTGGAAACTTGCTACGATATTGTCGATAACTTCCAGGATCTGTCTGTTTAAAGTCTGCCAACATACCTACAATTTTCGAGATCGGTTGTTCGTCCAATATCGCTAAAGCCGGAATGTACCGGCTTTCCCCTAAAATAATTCGATTCACCTTGGCGGGAAGACTGACCTCACGCCCTGCCAAATCGGTAATACGCTGTATTTCTCCGGCCCATACAGAAGCGGTAGTCAGTAAAAGTACCAACACCCTGACGCCACTTCGCAGAAACGTCAGCTTCATGCGGTTCAACAAAGTATTCATCGTTCTATCTCATTTATTCATCATCACGGGATACCACTCTCATCAATAAAGTGGCGTTCGCAGCGTTTAATCCTGCTCTGCTAAGGCTTGCTGCGTAGCATCTTCGGGTCGCCGTTTTAGTAGTTTTATAGATACCATCCTTGGTATAACGGTCTGTATCACTCTTATTCAGAGTTCCCCAAGCCCTGATTCATCCTGATCAGGGATGCACTTACTCGTTGGACGTGTTAGTCAAACACCTGCTCCTTAGAACACTTACCTAAGGAGATAATCGCTCCCGAGGGAGCAACAAGAAGTGGTTCTTGAATGGAGGAAACCCCACCACCTGTTGTTGCCCGCCCCGACAACGAATTCTGCCCAGAGCTACGATCTTTAATACACAGATCGTCTCGTTCTAGATTCGTAGCGCTGCAGTTACACGGATATCACGACCCGCTTCCGGAGAGCCCACAATGGATTCATAACCGGTGCCAGAGGTTAGATTTTCAACACTGGTGTGATCCAGATATTGCTTATCAAACAGGTTCTTTACGGTAAACGTCAGAGAGAAGTCTTCGTCGGAGGTAGGCAACCAACGAGCATAAAGATCATGAACACCGTATCCCGGCTTACTTGGTTTAAGCGGTTCACCTGCGTCATCATCCAGCTCAATGTCGATATCATGAATGCCTTTCACGTACTCAGCCGTCCAACCCAGCATCAAATCGTGATTCACTTCGTAAGAGACGTCAGTCACCAGGGTGTCGCCTTTGGATGCTGCAGTTGATCCGTGAATATAACGGGTGGTGGTGACATCATCGGCTTCGGTATCGGCACTGTGGTAACTGATCATCGCAGTCAGGCGATCCCACACGTAATCCGCTTTCACGTAGTAACCGATCGTTTCGATGTCATCTTCAAGGTTCTCGCTGACACGGGACCAAGGGAACACACCACCAATCGGGTTGTGAATCTCATGCTTGTAAACACCCGCTGCCAAACCAAAGCTGCCCATTGAGAAGTCCATGCCTAACTCAATGTTTTTAGATTCTTCAGCGTCCAGATCGGCGGCGTTGGACGAAGACGACAACTTGAAGGAGTCCTTCACTTCAGGCCCACGGAAGGCTTCGGCATAGCCCAGACTGAAACTTAAATAGTCCGTTACATCGTAATTCGCACTGATGTTCGGGCTGAACTTATTGTCATTGAAATCCTGATCGTTCACATCCTCTAACTCGTAGTCGTCGTAACGAACACCTGCGGATACGGTCAGGTCATGAGTGACTTCGACCACGTTCTGTAAGAACAAGCCTCTGACCCGGCCATTCTCTTCAAAGTGAGGATTCGCAAAGTCCACATCGTTCAGATAACTCTTATCATCACGATAATTCAGACCATAAATCATCTTGATATTGCGGATGCGACTGATGTTCTGAACCGTAGCGCCGTAAGTCTCCACCGCACCATCGTACGACGTACCACGGAACTCACGTTCTTGTTCATTGGCGGTGTTATACAAGTTCACTGACAAATCCACCATGTCATCTGAACTTGGGTTGTATTGATAATTCAGAATGGCGGTATCTCGCCAGCCCTGCGTTGGTTCCGGCACATTACGGGCACTGGCAATCAGATCCGGCTTATACAGGATGTCGCCATCTTCTTTTAACTTCTCATAGCTGACCGACAATTTCTGCGCGTCTGACAAGTTCGTAACCAGTTTCACATAACCCAAACGCTGACCGGATTCTGAACCTTTGATTTCATCACCGTTGCCATCCTCTGCGTTCTCATGCTCCGCCCGTACAAAGCTCGCCAGGATGCTCATGGTGTCCGTCTCGTCTCGACCAAACACCGACACCGTGGTTTTGAAGCCCTCGGTGTTGCTGTAGTAAGTCCCTTTTACTAACGCACCCGCCGTTTCACCGTCACGCAGTAAGTCGCTTGGATCTTTGGTTACGAAACGAACGGCACCGCCCAATGCACCAAAACCTGCGGAGGCATTACCTGCGCCCGCCTCGACTTCCACTTGTTTCAACAAGTCAGGCTCAACCGCCACCCGACCAGAGTGGTGAAAGGCAGAGCCGGCTTGCTCCGCGCCATCCACCGAGATGTTCAACGCATCTTCACCGATATTACGAAGATACAGCTTTTGCCCCATGCCGACAGAACCACCCGCGTTGATTTGAGGATCAAGCTGGAAGATTTCACCAAGATTCGACGCCGTGGTTTTTTCCAGGTCTTCCGCCGTAATGAGACTGTCGATGCCACCGGTCGCCTGACCTTTCACCTCGATCATCACAGTCTTGTGATCGTCTTGTTGAGACTCTGCTTCTGACGCAACCGCTGCCTGATGAGCCATCGCAGCAGCAACCGATACTGCCAATAAACTGAGTTTATTCTTCGTTGTTGTCTGTACTCGCTGGAACATGCTTTACCTCGTTAATGATAATAATTATCAATTGAGAGGCATTATTAATAAATCAGAAAAAAAGTGAACAACTTTTACAACTGTTACTTTTCGGTTACATGGTTTGATGGAGGGAAGATAGGCGTGTTTGGGAGCTGGTGACTGTTGTTTCAGCGTCTTGAGGGGATTGATACAAGAATCGGCAGTAGTTCCACTAAGAAAACAGAAACAGTTGATAGAACATTGGGTTCTAACCTTGGAGAGGCCTTCAGGTTTTTGCGCCTTAACAACCCCTCGGTCATATAAATGTTATAACTAAACCTCAGGTTTCTCGTTAATTTTTTCTAAAATATTCTGAAACATCATCAGATCGTTTGTGATTTCAACGGAATCATCGCTTTCAGGATCAAGAATGGACTTTCTCTTTTTAAGGTTTTCCATTGTTTGTTTGACTGAGTAGCGAATTAGCCTTAGCTCCATTGTATTAAACATTCTATTTTTCCCTAGCTCTTCTGTACTCGTTGAGGTTAACTGCATATTCTTCCGCCCACGCTTTTAGTTTTTTCTTCCAAGTATCAACGTGAATATCAGTTAGAGATCTAATTGTATAGTGACCTTTAAACTTACCATTAGTTAAGTCTTTAGATATGGTGAAGCCGTGTGGTAAAGGTGTGTCTTTTGGTAAAACCCACCAATCAGAACCAAATGAAAAATTTGGTGCATTAAACAAACTTAATCCGCCTGAACTTGAATCAATCATTTTAGTTTCGGCATTGATCTTTACATCATAGACCTGGTCTTCTGATCTAGGAGGCAATGTCCTTAGATAATCAAATTTAGGCTTAGTTGGCGTGCCTCCTCTGAAAAGATCTACAGGTATTTTTATGTAAAACTCAATTGGTGTATGCATATCATAGTCCCTTTTGATATTTCAAATTAATGTTTCGAACAAATGTTGTCGCAACCTAATCCTTTTAGATCCCAAAGCCAATCGCACTTAAGCACTGGTTTTCATAGGATCTCTGACCAACAAACCAATTTTATGGAAAAGCCTGTACCTTTGTAACACAAGTATTAATCCTTCAGCACCTGTGACGAAAACTGCTTTTCGTGATGAGCTCTGAAAATCAAAGAATGACAGGACAGCCAATCTAAGAAAACACTCAGTCCAATCAACCAATGCAAGATAATCCGTTAAGAGAACAGGCAAACCCTTCTTTGGTTCGTTATTCGGGTACCCCGTAAAAGGAAGCAAGCTCCTAACTTGCTCTTTAGGTGAATTAGAATCTTCAGTCTTAACGGCTTTAAGATAGTGCTTTTTAACGGAAGTATGGTCTGAATGTTCCGGAACTCTTGCCATTTTGGCCCGAACAGCGTTGAGATCCACATAGGCCATGCAGGCCAGCAATGCTTTTTCATCTAAAAGGGCTTGAGATTTCAAGCGACCCTCCCAGAACCTACCACTACATTGCGCTTCTCTGGCAATAGTTTCGTTCAACACTCTCATGAACCAGCTAATACCCTGTAAACGCTCTCGCCATTTGGAAATAAGCAAATCAAGAATGATCTTCTCGCCTTAATTCAACTCTTTGTATTGAAGGAATTTAGTGGAAGTGGGCAAGATCAACGCCAAATTTAGCCGTGCGCCTTGACAACCCCGGGTCATATAGATGTTATGTGAATATTACAATTCATCAACCTCGTTCATCATCGCACGGTGAATACGTTCCATTAGATAACGAAACATACGATGATCCATTTTTTCATCGCAGTGCATAGAAAGCTCTTCGGTCTCCATCATTAATCGATGAAACTCTTTTTCCTGAACTTCTCTTGGCATATGTTTTCTTGTACTAAGTAACTTGTCCAATTTATTCGATATTCTTTCGTACTCAATTGACGAAAGACCTCCTTTGGATATACCTCTTCTGTTCTCCATTAGAGATATTTCCATCATCTTCCGCATGTCGTTCAACTGAGTTTGCAAGACATCAATTGCAAATGCCTCTTTGTTGTCGCCTTCTAAAGTTGGAATACTTGCAGGATTACTTAAAGCCATGAGACGAACTATAGAGTTGACATTACCTTGTTGGCCTTCAGCTGCTTTAGTGGCAATTATCGCGTCAGTCAATTCTTTCTGAGTTTTTAATACATCGTGATACTTCATCCCTTTGTCATATTCTAAGTATCGCAAAGGACCAATATCAAAGATTTTAGGGGTTCCTTTTTCCTGAATAAGGACTACAGGTTTATCGAATGCTTGCCGTATACCAAGCTCAAATAAAACATTAGGATTACGCGAACTTAGATCACAAATAGCAATCGGTGCATCAATTAGTTGTTTAAGTATATCTAAGTGGATAAAGTTTGTTTCTTTTACTTCATCTGCACGTCGGGAAGTAAACTCTGTATTTGAAACAGCAGGCTTAATAATATCTTCGTAAACTCGTTCAAAATGACCTTTATCATAACCATCAGCATCACTGATAGGCATTATGACAAAGCAATCTTTATTTTCTTTTCGTGCCATAGTGATTAATCCATTCTAGCTTACAGGTTCAATTCACATAACGCCCCGCTAAATGCAGAGCAGTAGTAACTCCAGAGGTAGCCACGCTTATTGTAGCCGTAACAAATTTGAACTACTTGTTAAGCATTCTTGGGCCTATAGGCAACGATATTTACCGTACCTTTGCCTTTATATTTCTTCATTTCAAAATCATTACTAAGGCAATGAATGATCTCAGGTAACTTTGTCGCGCCATAAGTTCTCGGATCAAAATCAGGTGTTGATCTTTTCACAAATGACCCTGCAGATGAGACATTCGCCCAGCCATCATCATCTTGGTACTGTTCCCAAGCTTTTTTAAGCAGAGGTAATAATTCTAATGCACTCGTTTTCTCTGTAGCGATATTTTCGTTAACTACAGGTTCCAATTCTAAAGGCGATGTAGAGACAATTTCAGCACCTAGGTTTTCAGTGAAAATAAAGTCATCGCAAGCATTTCTGAATGAGATTGGCGTCTTCTTTTCTCCGACGCCGAAAACAAATATCTCTGACTCTCTATGTCGAGAAGCTAACTTCGTAAAATCACTGTCACTTGAAACCAAAGCAAAAGCATCGAATTTATTGGAATAAAGCAAGTCCATTGCATCAATTATCATTGATGCATCTGTTGAGTTTTTACCTGTCGTGTAAGCAAATTGCTGAATTGGCTGAATTGCCAATTCATTTAAAGACTGCTTCCAGTTCTTTAGGTATTCGCTAGACCAGTCTCCATAGGCTCTTTTGATGACAATGTGACCATGAGCTGATATTTCATCCAGTATTGCTTTCACTTTTGAATATTGGGCGTTGTCTGCGTCAATTAGTACAGCTACTTTTTTGTGATCATCCAAATCTTTCATTCAAACTCCAATCCTGGTACAAGGTAAGGATGCTTAACAGCCAATTCTGCGTCCTAAGAACGAACATCAGTTTTCCCTAAAATGCGTCCTAACCCCTGACACATACATTATTAAAACAATAACCTAATACATGCTAGCAAGTATGTTAACCCCCAGCTGTGTCTACATAATGTAATTATTGAATTCCGAAAATGAGTCTTTAAATAGAATTTTTTTAGGAACAGATACTTAGAAGTCAATACGTCCCCAACGCCCCAATCAACCTACCTCGGCAACTGAATCCGCATCATCAGCCCACCTTCGGGAACATTACCGGCTTCTATCGAGCCACCAACCGCTTCAATCTGACGCCGGGCCAGGGCCAAGCCCAGGCCAAATCCACCCGGTTTCTCTGCCGAGGGGTCGTGCATCTGTTGTTCAGAGCGCGACTTTTCTACTCGAAAGAAGGGCTGGAAGATGTCTTCACAGTACTGTTCGGGGACACCGGGGCCTTGGTCTTGTATCTCAACGGTGACGGCATCCTGGTCGGAGGCAACCTGAACCGTCACCACGCCCCCAGCGGGGGTATATTTCAAGGCGTTACGAATGATGTTTTCCAGCGCCTGTGCCAAAGCCCGATGACTGCTGCTGGGCAGAATGATGCTCTCAGGGAAATGGATGTCGATGCGTCGATCCGGGTATTCAAACTGGGCGTCTTCCACCAGCAGCTCCAAGAGCTCGATCAAATCCACTTCTTCTTCGTTGAGGCGTGGTTTTTCATTCTCCAGCCAAGCCAGAGTCAGTGTGTCTTCTACCAGCTGCCGCATGGTGATGGATTCTTTCTTCAGGCGCTGCATGGATTCTTCGGTTTTAATGCCGTGTTCGATGCAGTCCACCGCCATGTCGATGCGGGCCAGAGGCGTCCGTAATTCATGCGACAAGTCCGCAATCAGTTGGCGTTGCGTCAGAATCAAAGAGCCTATCTTGGCGGTCATGGCGTCGAAGGTTTCTGCCAGTGCCGACAGTTCATCGTTCCGAGTCCCAAGAAAGCTTTTCACCCGTACCTCGTAATTGCCCTTACTGAACTGCCGGGTGGCCCGTTCCAGTTGTTGAAGCGGCAGCATGACGTGTCGGTACAGCACCAAAGCCACCGCCGTCAGAAGAATCAAGGGCAAGGCAATTTGTAATAACAGATGGGTGTATTGCAGATAAGCACCCGGTCGCATCCGCTGCGGTAGCTGAATCAAAAAGTGCAGGTTGCGTTCACTGAATTCGCCCCCTTCAAAGGTGATGTCCATAATCGGGTTTTCTTTGAAATAGAGGTGAATCTTCCACTCGACACTGCGCCCGAGTCGAAAGCCTTCTTTAAACTGATCAGACAAATAGCCATTGGCGAGCGGTATCACTTGCGAACTCACCACCGCCGCCCAGGTTTGTTCTTCTTCCTGCAACGCCTGTAACCATCGGGCCAATGCCTGCTCACCGTCATTCACCAGAATCGACTCGGCAGTCTGCCCCATGTTCAGTAATTCTTGCTGATATTCCTCGGCGATGTAACTCATTCGGTGTTCGGTGCGTTTGGTCAGCACATCCACCGCCCAAAACAGCAATACCGTGCCGGCCGCAATGGTCCAGCACAGTCGCCACATCAGTGGCTTATTCTTTGGCAGCGAAATCAACGCCTGCTCCTCAGTCGGTCAATTAAAGCCTTTATCAATTAAAACCATCATTCAAAACCGTATTCAATTAAAGCAATAGCCTTTGCCGTGTACGGTGGCGAGACGATCTGCCGGCATACCCGCGTCCATTAGTTTGCGCCGCACCCGGCTGAGGTGCATATCCAGGCTGCGGTCATATCGGCTGAACTCCCGTTCCAGCACCGACTGATACAAATAGGGTTTGGTGAGCACTTCGTTATGGTTTTCCAACAGCGTCCATAACAGCTTGAATTGAATCGGGGTAAGGCTGATCGACTGTCCGTCATAACGGACACTCTGCCGATTTCTGTCCACGGACAGCACATCCACCGTCAGAGAGTTCACCTGAGCCTGCGGTTTGATCATGCCCCAGGAGCGACGCAGCAGAGCATCGATCCGTAATACCAGTTCGGTAAAATTAAAGGGCTTCGGCAGGTAATCATCGGCACCGCTGGAATAGCCCTGTATGCGCTCTTCTTCCGCCCCACAGGCGGTCAGCATCATGACTGGCGTGTGCTTGCTTTTACGCAGTTTGCTGAGCACCGAAAAGCCATCCATCGTGGGCAACAGCACATCCAGCAGAATCAGATCAAACTTATCACTTAAAGCGCTCAGTAAACCTTGTTCACCGTCGTGACACTGCCGAATCCGGAATCCCCGGCCAGCGAGCAGGTCGGCCAATTGATTGTTTAAGGTAATGTCGTCTTCAATGATTAAAATACTGGGAGAACGTGCTTCCATGATAATTGCCTGATCAGTGCGTACTGCTGTTTATGTAGTTTTCCCGTCAGGCTAATGCGAATCATTTTCATTTTCAACAATGATTCGTCGCTTTATTGATCTGTCACAAATGTAAATGATTATTGATTACTTTAATCAAGCTCCCTAGTATGCGCTGTCGAACACTTTTTTACCGATTTGGCTTTCACCGATCTGTGTGAAGCTAATTTTTACTTTGAGCGCGTGATATGTCTGACTCGGATATCTACCCAGTACCTCTTAATGACACTTTGAATAACCCCCTTAATGCCCCCCAGAATGACTCTCTTGATTCGGCTTTGCAGGGCACGACGGGTGATATGTCTGATGGCAACCCATCCCACACCTCACCGGTATTTACTGGCCCGATACTGCGGACATTTTTTTATTATGTGATTCCATCCATCGTGGGCTTAATTGCCATAACCACCGCCAGTCTGGTCGATGGGGTGGTGGTCGGAAATTATCTCGGGCCCGAGGCACTGGCCGCCATTACCTTGCTCATTCCCTACTTCACCTTGCTGTTCGGCATTGCCTTGATGCTGGCCATTGGTGGCTCGGTACGTGTGGGAAAATACATTGGCGAGCAAAACATCGCCGCCGCATCCGCGATGTTCAGTAAATCACTGATCGCCACCTTTGTGATCAGCAGTGTCGCCGCGCTCATCACCAGTCTGGCGGACGATACCTTGTATCGAATATTGGGCGCCCCCGAGTCGCTGATACCAACACTCTCGGCGTATTTCCAGGTCATCACCTGGGTCATGGTGCTGCAACTGGTAACGATGGTGCTCTATTACTTTGTACGCGCTGACGATCACCCCATTCTTGCTACCAGTGCCCTGATCACCGGCGCCGTGCTCAACATTCTGTTCGATATCCTGTTCATCGGCTATCTCGATATGGGCATCGCTGGCGCGGCTTACGCCACCGGCATTGCACAAGTTATTCAGTTGCTGATTCTTGGTCGGTATTTCATCAGCCCGAAGAAAACCCTGAGCTTTTCCCTACGACAGCAGCAATGGCGGGAATTAATCCACAGCGCCTATAACGGCGTGTCCGAGTTCATTAACGAATTATCCGGGGGATTGATCATCTTCTTACTGAACTGGTTATTGATCAGTCGGATGGGCGTCGATGGTGTCGCAGCCTTCACCATCGTCAATTACCTGATCTTCCTCAGCCTGATGATGGCCTATGGCATTGCCGATGCGTTGCACTTACTGGTCAGCCAGAATTTTGGAGCGCAGAATCACCGACGCATTCAGCACTTCCTGATGACCTCATTGTGCTCAGTGGCTCTTCTAGGCATTGGCCTTGTGTGCCTGCTTACACTGGCCCAGACCTCAGTTGTTCACGCTTTTTTGGATGCAGATCAAACCCACATTGCTGAACTTTCACAAACCCTCATTGGCTTCATTTGGCCGCTATTTTTAGTGAACGGCGCCAACATCATGCTGTCGTGTTACCTCACCGCCATACATCAACCGACGCCGTCAGCGGCGGTGGCTTTGTCCCGAAGCCTGCTCTTACCGGGCGGCTTATTGCTGGTGTTGTTTTGGTTGCTCCCAGGCTGGTCGTTCCTAACCGCGTTGCCTATCGCAGAGTGGCTGACCTTTCTGCTAGCCTGTGTGCTGTGCTTCCGCTGGCGACCGTCTCAGCTTGCTCGCCAGCGTTAATTCAACACGATTAATTCGGTACGGTTAATCAGGTACGTTAAGTAGGCGCTGAAGTCAGTCCCAAAGCGCCTACAGTCAGCCCGAAAACAAAACGAAACAGCCCTCAAGTTTGCCAGTCAGGTAACAAATGTAACTATTGTTGCAATTGATAAGCATTCTCATTAGATTCATTTCCTCATTCTATATGTTCTTTCTTCAGACAGGAAAATGAGGACTTCCCCATGCGCCAATCGGCCAGGCAAATCGCAGATCATGCGTCATTCCAAGCCTTTATGAACAGCTACCTGAAAGAAGTTGATCCCGGCGTCTGGCACCAGGCTAACCACTGGCAACAGCAGACAGACCAAACCCTGTCCGCCACCAGTCATCAGGTGCTGGAACTGAAACTGCCGAGCCAACATATCACCCTTGCGGTGGGCGTCAGCTACCGTTCACAAGTGGGTCGCCACACCCTGACTGAAGTGTTCCAAAAACCCTTACATCAATTCGATTGGCAAGCGCTGGATTTTTTCTCCGCGATCTTATTGCTGATCAAAGAACTGTACGCACCTGCGCCGGGTCATCCGCAAAGCGATCAACAACGCAAGAAGGAGCTGGAACTGCTGGCGCGCCTGATCGAAAGTCAGCAGGTGATGACACGCTACCTTGAACAACGGTTGGACGATCCTAAGTTACGCAACCTCAACTTCATCGATTCTGAACAATCCATTCTGTTCGGTCATTGGCTGCATCCCACTCCGAAGTCCCGTCAGGGCATTCATGACTGGCAACATCAGGACTACAGCCCGGAGCTGTGTGGTGAGTTCCAACTGCATTATTTTTCGGTTGATCGAGCCCTGATAGAACAAGGCTCTATTCTGAGTCAAAGCGCGGAGGCGATTCTGCAACAGATTCTGACTCAGCAAAGTACCGCGATGGATACCCTCAGCCTGCCATTGTCAGAGGATCGTTTACTGATACCAACACACCCATTGCAAGCTCAATGGTTGCTGCATCAGGATTACATTCAACAACGCATTGCTTCCGGTGAAATTCAGGACATCGGCCCATTAGGCGCCAAATTCACCCCCACCTCGTCAGTTCGCACTCTGTATTCAGAGCAGTTGGATTTCATGGTTAAGTTATCGATTCCGGTGAAAGTGACCAACTCCATGCGGATCAACATGCACCATGAATTGGAAGCCGGCATCGTGGTGGCGAACCTGTTGAGAACCAGCCAGTTCAGCCACAAATACCCGCGCTTTCAAACCATTGATGATCCGGCCTACGTCTCAGTAACGTTACCTGAGCGTGAAGAAAGTGGTTTTGAACTGATTATCCGGGAAAACCCGTTCAGCCGTTGCCAACCCAATGCCGACCAGTTGTCCGTGATTTCGCTGGCGGCACTGACTCAGGACGGCATCACAGAAGACCAGCCGTCCCGACTCTCCCAGTTGATCCACCAATTGGCGGATAATCAACAAAAAGAACAGCAACGCCCCATTGCACAGGTCGCCGCCCAGTGGCTCGAACACTATTGGCAGTGCGCCATTGAACCGGCCATTCGCCTCTACGACGAGTATGGCATCGCGCTGGAAGCCCACCAGCAAAATTCCCTGCTGGATGTCACGGACGGCCTGCCCTCCCGTTATTTCTATCGGGACAATCAGGGCTTTTACCTATCGAATGCTCATAAAACCGCCCTGCTGGCGATGGAGCCACAACTTGCCAACACCCCGGAGCTGTTTTATGACGATGAGATGATTCTCAACCGCTTCAGCTATTACCTGATCGTCAACCAATTGTTTTCCGTCATTAACCGCCTGGGCATCGATCAATTACTGCCGGAACATCAGGCGCTGGAACTATGCGTCGGCTGGTTAGCGATCTTGGAAAAACAACTCACCGGACAAGGAAAAAGGCTGGTCGAAAGCTTACTCAGCCAGCGCGACATAGCCTTTAAGGGCAACCTGTTAACCCGTATCCACGATGTGGATGAACTGCAGGCCGATCAGGAATTGGCGGTTTACACCAAAATCAAAAACCCGTTCCGGGCCATCGCCTTTGCCCAAGGGGTGGTCACCAGCGAGACCGATTCAGGCCAGCGTTTAGATGATCAAGGCACAGCCACGGCAGCTCATACCCTGCATCTGAATGCCTTGATTTCTGCCTCTGAACGGGGTTCCGCCACGCACTTTTCCGATGTGTCCGAGACAACCGGAGGGCAACGTGAGTCAGCTTAACCCGATGGAACAGGCAGAGCTGCTGACCCAGAAGCCAGTTTATGCAAATACCAAACGAAGCACTTCTAAACAAAGTGCTCCTAAGCAAAGCACTTCTAAACAAAGTGCTCCTAAGCAAAGCACTTCTAAACCAAGCGCTTCTAAACCAAGCGCTTCTAAACCAAGCGCTTCTAAACCAAGCGCTCCTAAGCAAAGTACTTCTAAACAAAGCACTCCTGCCGAGCGACGGGTCATTCGTCAGTTGTTCGAAGCCCTACTGTTCGAGCAGGTAATTGACTACCAATTTACGCCTCGCACCGATGCGCCGGGGGTGTTCACCTTTTCTCTGGGTGACATCGATTATCAGGCAAGAGGCTATATCGCTGGCTTCAGCCGCATTCGTCTGGATCAGGACAGCGTGGTTAAGTGCTCATCCGATGCAGAACACACGGCGTCGCCCGAATTAAGTGACATACTGAACGCGCTGCCGACCACCCCAGCGATTAAACGCAAGCTCTCAGAGCAGCTGGCTCAAACCATTTACTTGTGTCAGTGGAATGCCGAGCACTTACCACCCCGTGGTCGTCGAGCAGAGCTGGACTATCCGACGCTGGAATCTCAGCTCGACGAAGGTCACCCTTATCACCCGTGTTTTAAAGCCCGAACCGGCTTTTCAGTGGCCGATCATCAAGCCTACGGGCCTGAATGTGCCTCGCCCATACAATTGCACTGGTTGGCGGTTCGGCGGGATCTTATCTCACAAAGTTTACCGCCTATCTTTTCGTGCGTGCCATCATCACCCGAACAATCACCACAAGAGCAATCACCACAAGAGCAATCGTCATCAGCACTGGACGATCTGCACTTCTGGCAACAGGAAATCGGTCTGCCCGGTTGGCTCGACCTTCAGCAACGGATGAATACCGCCCGTCTCAGTTGGCGCGACTACACCTTGCTGCCAATTCACCCGTGGCAATGGCACAACCTCAAAACCAAGGCACTGGCAGAACCCTTAGCCACGGATGAACTGGTGCATCTCGGCGCGGCCGGCGATCTCTATCAGGCCACTATTTCGGTGCGCTCGCTGATCAACATCAGCCGCCCGGAGAAAGCCACCATTAAATTACCGATGAACATGATCAACACCTCGTCGCTGAGAAAACTGACACCCCATTCGGTGTGTTCGGCACCGGCCATTTCTCACTGGTTACATCAGGTGGTGAGCAAGGATCAGTTCTTTCAACAACACCCGCTCATTTTGTTAAATGAGTTCGCAGGCATTCTGGTTGAGGATCAGGGCGACCATTGGCAATCCGTATTGAGCGGACAACTGGGAGTGATCTTCCGGGAAAGCCTCTTTCCGTATCTCAAGCCGCAACAACAGGCCCTGCCGTTTACCGCCATTTACGCTCAGGAACACGATGACCAACCGCTGATTCAACCCTGGATTGAGCGTTACGGGCTGGAAAACTGGTTCAGCCAATTGATCGACGTGGCCGTCATTCCCGTCTGGCATCTACTGGTGAAACACGGACTGGCGGTGGAAGCCCACGGCCAGAACATGGTGCTGGTTCATCAAGATGGCAGGCCTCAGGCACTGATCCTGAGAGACTTCCACGAAAGTGTTGAATACGTGGAGGATTACCTCGCAGAGCCGGCATTAAAGCCCGATTTCGAACAGCTGAACCCCTGCTACCGCGAGGCTCCGGACAACGAATACTATTGGATGTCGTCTGTGGAAGCACTGCGCGAACTGATCATCGATACCCTGTTTGTGTTCAACTTATCGGAGTTGGCCTGCGTCTTTGAACGTCACTTCGACGTCACTGAAACAAGCTTCTGGCAAACCATTTATCAACGCTTGCAGGCATACGCCAAACAAGGCCATTGCAGTCAATCACGGCTGGATCGGATGCCAATCAATCAGCGTGAGATTTCCACCGAATCCCTGATCGCCAAGAAGCTGGCCGATGTCGAAGAAGACCACTTCCATCACGCCATCAACAACCCGTTTGCTGGCTTGCCGCCGCTCTCAGTTTAATTTTCCGCCTTGATATTTTTGAGGACGTTCCATGTTTTTTGTAAATGACGATTACTTTGACCAAGGCTATCTGGCCCAACAACAGTCCACCTTTGAGCAGCTAACGCTCTCTTCTGAATCACGTATTGCGGTGTGTCTGGAAGATACTGCGCTGTGGTTGGCGCTCTGTTTCTATCTAAAGTCCATTCAAGCGTCGGTGATGCCGATTCATCCCGCCATGCCGAAAGAGGCGGCGCTACGAATGGCCCAAAAAGCAGGCTGCAGCCGGTTGTTCTATCACGGTTTAGAAACTGAACATACCTGCACAATTGATACAGAAAGCAACACGATCAACAATTTTACCAACTCAATCAACGAAGTTAATAACATAAAGCGTGATTCTGGTGTATTGATTCAAATGAGCTCCGGCACCACCGGCGAGCCTAAGTGCATCGACCGCAGCTGGCAATCCATCGACCGGGAAATTGAAAGCTATCTGTCGGTATTTACCCTGCCGAATCAGATGACGCCTTTGATTGCCTGCCCGGTGAGCCACTCCTACGGCTTAATCTGCGGTGTGCTGGTGGCCTTAGCTCGTAAAAAAATGGCACGCGGTCAGACGCCGAGAGTCATTACCAACATCAACCCCAAGTATCTGGTGAAAACCATTCAGGGGGCAGACAAACCACTGTTGTACACCTCACCGACCATGCTGCAAGGGGTGTTGCGCTTACTGCCTAAAGAACAGAAATTACATGCGGCGATGTCATCAGGCACGATTCTGCCAAAGCACACCTTTGACCAGTTTTCGCCACGCATCGAGCATTTCTTCCAGCAATACGGCTGCTCCGAAGCCGGTTGCATCACCATCAATCAAAACATGACGTCGGCCATTGACGTGGGTACACCACTTCCGCATCTGAGCGTAACGGCTGGCAACTCGGCCGATGCACCGGATGAAGTGGTGGTGACCACAGACGCCGGACAGGTTATCCACACCAACGATCTTGGTTATCTGAACGTGGATGCGCAAGGGCAAGCCATGCTCAGTTTCGTCTCTCGCCTCGATGACACCATCATAGTGGCCGGGCTGAATGTTTATCCGCAAGAAGTGGAAGACCTGATTCTCAGTCATCCCCACATCACCGATGCGGTGGTTTTCAAAGTGGAAGACAAATACGCCGGGCAGCGCGTTGGCCTGCAATTCACGGCACAGCAACATATTGAACCGTCTGAACTCAGAGCTTGGTGCCAGGCCAACCTCGCCAGCTTCCAGATTCCTCAGTACTTCGATCAGGTGGAACAGATCGAACGTCTGGCCAACGGCAAGGTGAATCGAAAACAGATCGCCCAAACCTTTCAGGAAACCCAGACAAAAAACGCGCGGGCCAGAGCGCAATCTGCAAATACTCAGCCCGCCTGATCAGGATGCCCTAATGAACACTGTACCAACACTGACCCAAGCTCAAATCATTCAAGCGATTTATGACGTGTTGAATGAGCACATGATGATTCCGCAAATTGATGCCTTTCACCCAGAGGCGAAACTTAATCAGGATTTATACCTCGATTCGGTCTTGGTTTTGGAGCTGATTCTGAATCTGGAAACCGAGCTGGGGCTCGATATTCCCGACGACGCACTGACCAAAGACGACTTTGAAACCGTTGCGAATCTCGCTGACTTTTTGCTGACCAAGAAACATCAGGATAACGCCGTAACTGCGACCTCTGAAACGCCACTTGGAATCACTGAAACACCAGCGGAAGCAACGCCGGACGCTTCATCTGACGAGGCCGAAGAAGAGTTGGACATCAAGGTACACTGCTTTGTCAGCTGCATTTGCGACATTCTGAAACCAAGCCCGCTGGTGGATCACCGCCCGTTTTATTTCGGGGTGTGGGATGCCGATATCGTAATCAACGACCAGCACCAGTTGGATTACCACTCCGACACCATCAACCATGACAACTTCCGTCATTGGTACAAGGCCTTGTATTCGGTGGATGTCGAGCCTTGGTACGATCCGTCACAAAGTAAGGACGCCAACATCAACACCTTACTTTCGCTGCTGGACAGCAAAAGCGATCACCAGCGGGTGATGGTGATGATCGATATGTACCGCCTGCCGGAGCGCGAGAACAAGTTCAATCAGAACCCCTTCCCCCATTACGTGATGCTGGAAACCACCGAAGACCCGAATGAATGGCTGATGCTCGATCCGGATTTCCGCTGGGAAGGCCGTCTGCCGAAAGACAAAATCCTGCATGCCATTGCATCACCGGCGGTCGCCGGCGGTTATCACTTCGACAGCCGACAGATTCAAGCCACCTCCGATGAGGCCATCCGGGATTATTTCATCGACAGCCTGATCCCGGATCACAACCCGATGACCGACGCCGTGCGAGCTGTGGTCACTCATCACCAGCAGCAGGATCAATTCGCCCAACTGCCGGATGCCTTAAAGCAACTGCCGGTACTGGCCATTCGAAAATACGCTTACGAACACGGCCTTGCCTACTTCTATCTGGCCTTGGGTTACGATCTGGACGCTGAGCAGGACAACGAATTTGAAGACCTTTGTGTGATCATCGAACAACTGGTCGAGAGCTATAAGCTGGTCCAATACCGAGCTATGAAGCTGGCCAAAGCCGATAGCCTTGGAGATCAGAAGCAACCACTGCTGGATGAAATCCAGACCATTCTGGATGAACAGGACGCCCGCGAATTCCAGGTCAAAACCCGCCTGAATGAACTCTTTAACGATTGGCATCAGCGCACCTTCAATGTCGATACCGTCCATATCGACACCGTCAATGTCGACAGCCAGACTGGCCATGCAGTATCAGTAAACATGGATCAACCGGAGGCGGTGCCCGCATGAAACTGTCGATCTGTACTATCTCCTTCCGACATCAGTTAGTGTCCATCGACCAACTGGTGAACTGGGCCCGCGCCAATCATTTTCAAGGCATTGAGCTGTGGGGCGTGCATGCCAAGAATCTGGCCGAGCAACCGAGCTACAACAAAGACTGGTTGGCCGGATTCGGGTTATCCGCATCCATGATCAGCGATTACCTGCCCTTACAAGGCCCGGAAACGGCCGCGTTCCAAAAGGTTCAGCAGTTATGTTTGCTGGCCAAGCACTGGGGCGCCACCAAGCTTCGTACTTTTGCCAGTAATCTCGGCAGTCATCAAGTGACCGAAACAGAACGGCAGGACATCACACGCCGCATGCGTGATATCTGCCAATGGACAGCGCAACACGGCATCACCCTGATTGTGGAAATCCACCCCGGCACACTGGCGGATACAATGGCCTCGACGCTGCGCTTGCTTGAGGATGTCAATCAACCCAATCTCAAGATCAACTTCGACGTGCTGCACGTTTGGGAATCGGGGGCCGATCCCGTTGAGGCCTTCCAGTTACTGAAACCGGAGATCGAACACTTCCACCTCAAAAACATCAGCTCGGCGGATTTACTGAGCGTATTTTCCCCGCCCAATGTCTATTCCGCCTCGGGCAGTCGTGAAGGTCTGGTGCCCCTGTTTGAAGGGGCGGTGGATTACCAGCGCTTCCTGGAATATGTCATGCAACAACCCGACAGCAAATTCCATCACATGGATGCCTCGCTGGAATGGTTTGGCGACCAATGCAAACAAACACTGAGTCAGGATCGCTATAACATTCAGCGTCTGGAGCAACAATTCGATTTACCGCAACGCATTGTAAATTAAGTCACTCTTACCAAACACACGATGCCATACGCACAGTAATAAACGCACAGTAATAAACGCACGATAACAAACCCGACCGACTTGTACGAATGTGGAAACAATCGTCAAGCGCCCGTGTTTGCTTGACCGGCTTGCTAAATTGAACTAGAAATAGGGGGTCTTATTCAGGTTTTTACACTCTGATTTTCATACAGTTTTTGACGTTTCAGCCTATAAATTAAGAAACCTCTTAACAACAGAAAACGTCTTCGTTGCCTTTAAATGGATATTAGCAATGACCGATTTTTTAAAACCGGAAGGTAGTAATCTTGTCGCAAAAAGCAGCAAAGGCACAGAATACGTAGTAAGCAGGCTGGTCTATCGTGGCGCATTATCCGAACCTTATACTCTGGAAGTAGACTTGTATGCGCAGGAAACTGACGCATCTACCTGGCTGGGCCAGGAATTCAACTGCAATTACTACGATACCTTAGGTACCTCCCGAGACGCAGAAAGAGAGTTTCATGGTGTCGTTACCGAAGCACAAATTCTTTCCGCCGGTGAATCTCAACGTTACTTGTTGCATCGTCTGACCTTAAAACCCTGGTTTGCCTTACTCGAATTCAATTCTGGCAACCGGGTCTTTCAGGAAAAATCCACCGAAGACATCGTCACCAGCATCTTCAGCGACCTTGGCTTCAAAGGGAAATACTCAACCGGGTCCTTGCCTTCCACCAAACGCGCCTATTGCCTGCAATTTGAAGAGAATGATCAGGACTACGTCGAACGATTACTCGCCGAAGAAGGCATTCACTACTATTTCGAACAAGACAGCAGCAGTCATAAGCTGGTTCTGCACGATGCCTCCCTGCCGTTTGATACCTCCGGTAAAATCAGCCTGGACCACAAGCTGACTGCCACTCAAAGCAATGAAATCCTGCTCAGTTGGCTACCCAAGTTTCAGTTCCATACCTCAGGTGTCGAGCTGTCCAATTACGATTACAGCAAAACCAAGCTGACCACCAGCAAAACCAAAACCAGCAAACATAAGATTTCCAACAGCTCCAAGTTAACCCAGTCGCACTTTCCAACCCCCAGTGTTTCTGGCTTGATGGACGATCTTGCAAGCCGCCTGGTGAAATCCCGATTGGCTCAGGCTGAACGCAATTACCAGCTGATTGAAGCAGAAACCAACAGTGTCGAACTGGTGCCGGGCCGCTATGTGTCAGTGAAATCACACCCGGACAAAAGCCAACAAGGCGATTACCTGATCACCGAAGTTGAGCAAATATTTTTCGTCGACAGTTCCAGCGCATTTACCTATCAGGGGCGTTTCAGCTGTGTTCCTAAAGACAATGGTCATTACCCGGAATCGATCGCAAAGCCCAAGGTTCAAGGGATGCAAAGTGCGGTGGTTGCAGGTAAGAAAGAAGACGAACCGGCCAGCGATGATCAAGGCAGAATACGCATCAAATTCCATTGGGATACTGATGCCGAAGGCGATAAAACCAGTTGCTGGGTACGGGTGGCTCAATCTATGGCCGGTAATGGCTACGGCCTTCAATTTATTCCCCGCGCTGAACAGGAAGTATTGGTCAGTTTTATCGATGGCGACCCTGACCAGCCGGTAGTGACCGGAACGGTCTACAACAGCAAACATTCGCCGCCGTATAAAACCACCGACACCACGCAATCCGGGATCAAAACCCAATTGGCCGGAAAATCCAACGAAATACGTTTTGATGACAAGAAAGACAACGAACAACTGTATTTTCATGCCGCCAAAGACATGCTGACAGAAGTGGAAAACGACGCCACGAAAACGGTGACCGGCGAGCAAAAAACCACCGTCACCAAAGATGTTTCTCTCACCACGGAAAAGAACTACACCCTGACCACCACTGAGAACATCAACCAAACCACCAAGAAGAATTTCACCCTGACCGCTACCGATGACATTAGTGAAAAAGGTAAGAACATTACGCTGGAAGCCGACACCCAGATTCAATTAAAAGTGGGTGACAGTAAAATCACCATCACCAGTTCTTCGATCAAGATTGAAAGCACCAACATTACTGTGGACGCCGGCAGTGCTCTCAAAAACTCTGCAACGAACATTACCAACAGCGCGACCTCGGCCTTTAAAGCCAGTGGTGCAACCTTAGCCCTGTCTGGCTCAGGCAGCGCAGAACTCACCAGTAAAGGTTCAGTAAAGGTGGATGCCAAAGCCTCGTTAACGGCACAGGGTGCGATGAGTGCCGAGCTGAAATCCAGCCTCAAGGCATCGGTCTCAGGCAGTGTGATGTCGGAAGTCAAAGGGGCCATTGTTAAGATCAACTAAGCCTACTAAATCAGCTAAACCAAGATA
Source organism: Litoribrevibacter albus (assembly GCF_030159995.1). NCBI lineage: Bacteria > Pseudomonadati > Pseudomonadota > Gammaproteobacteria > Oceanospirillales > Oceanospirillaceae > Litoribrevibacter > Litoribrevibacter albus. The sequence goes on from NZ_BSNM01000016.1 coordinate 506,106, forward strand.
TGTCAGGTAAACCAAGGTATATCAGCTAATAAGCAGGCCGAAGCCGTAATTGAAGAACCAGAGTTAAGAACAGTATTGAGTATCAGTAATGTATAAAAAAATTCCGTTAGATCAGTCCTTAAACATTCTGCAGCGCTATGACGTCAGTGAGGAATGTCTGGCGCTCATTAATGGCGCAATGCCGCCCGCTGAAGTCATTGATCAATTACAAAACGCCAAGCTCGATAATGATCTGGTTCAGTTCTTGTGCCATGCCTTACCGGTCAGAGAAGTCATTTGGTGGGCCTGTCTTGCAATGGAACTTCGCCTGCAGGATTGGACACCGCAACAAGCCAATGCCATTACCTGTGCCAAAGGTTGGGTAAAAGAACCAGACGAAGCTCATCGTCGTCAGGCGGAACACATCGTCAATAAGATTGGTCACGATTGTGCGCCGGGTTGGTTAGCGCAAGCGGTGTTTTGGAATGGCAGTGGCAGCATCACCGATGTTGGAAAACCGGCGGTCATGCCACCGGAAAATCTTTACGCCAAAGCAGCAGCGGGCGCCATCAATATGGCCTCCGTGATGCCGGCATGGGATGGCAGTGACGAGTATTACCAGAACGTTATTCAAATCGGATTAGACCTGGCCAATGGCGGCTCAGGGAATGTCCATTAAACTTAGTACAGAGGTTATTAAACCTTAATTCTGTTACCTAAATTACTTGTTACCTGAATTAGAAGGAAATCCATAATGGGCACTCCAGCATCACGCGTCGGCGACATGCATGTTTGTAGTATGCAAACCCCGGGAACGCCACCTATTCCCCATGTGGGCGGCCCCATATCCGGGCCAGGTATGCCAACGGTATTGATTGGTAACGTACCGGCTTCGGTAGTGGGTGACATATGCGTGTGTGTCGGACCACCTGACGCCACCGCCAAAGGCAGCGCAACGGTTCTGATCGGTAATCGACCCTGTGTTCGAATGGGAGACACCAGCGCTCACGGCGGCTCGGTGGTGGTAGGAATGCCTACGGTATTGGTGGGTGGTTAAGGTTTCTTTCCCGAGCTGTGTTTGACGAACTTGTTAACCGTAATCCCTGATTATTTTGACACAGGCTTCTAGTATCTTTGCCCGGAATTTAGACTCTAATTCCAATAACTTCGGATCTGTTTCTAGAACTTTGTCTAGATTCCAATACAGCCTTTCTGTACCAACAGGCATATTAACTGGCAAACTATCATAATACTCACGAAAAACAGGAAATTTATCTTCCCAGTTTTTACCTAGCCACCCAAGCTTGCCTAATACCTTATTTGAACCAACAGTTATTCCCACCTGCCCTGAGATAATAGCTTTTGCGGATGAAACCAACTTTTTAGTTCTAGCTTTTTCTTGCTCTGGAGTCATGCTTTTATCGGCTAACAGTAGAGTATTTGTTTTTCAGTAGAAGTAAGAATGATCTACCCAAAAAATAATCCGCTGTATGAACTAATCTCTCACAGCCCATACAGCGGATCATAACAAATAACGTCTACTGAATAATCTCTACTTAAAAGTAACTACTTAATACGCGCCACCAGCTTCTCAAGCTTTTCATATTCCAGCTGAAGCGCTTTGCTATCACGTTGTTTATAACGGTCTTGCTGCATCTGATTATCCAGGTTAGCACTTGAACAAATAGAACATATAGCCTTTCTGGAACCTCCTCTTCTCGTAATTCCTTCTTTGTGCTCTGAGGTTCCAAAGTGAGCAATCACCGCCAATTGTTTCTCAATTTTATTCATTTGATCTTTCAGTCGACCCAGCACGCCGTTGTTGTATTTGGCCGCGATCTTACTCTTGTGGTGACTGACATTATCATCACCGACTTTCTTATCCTCGCTCTCAATCTTCTCAAGCATGGTGGCACCGGTATAAGCCGTTTTAGAGCCGTGGTAATTTACCTTGTAGCTCTTCGGATCAACCCCACACAAGGTCAAGGCATTGATGACATTCAGCAAATAACCTTTCGCAGGCCCATAGTGACCGCTGCCGGTATTCAGGTGTTTGATCTTACCTTCCACCACTTCAATTTCACCGGCGCATAAGACAGGTTTACCGCCCATGTAACTGGAATGGTATTGCCCGGTTTGTTTATAGGTGGTTCCCGAAAGGTGCGGGCCACTGTAAAAATCCCCCACCACCGACAACACATAACCACAGTGTTTGTCGGAGATGGTGTTTTGGCTGCCGGTGCTTTGGGTAAATTCCGAATTCATCTTGACCCATTTCGTAGAGTCTTTTGAGGACCACCACTTTTTCTGGTAGACCACCCCGTTTTTGATTTTTAACCGATACCTTTCCCGGTCTTGTTCTTTGTAATACAGCGCCGATCTCTTTTGAAAGTCGACTTCGTAACCGTGATCGGTCATGCCTATCGTGAAATTATCCTGCAGCCAGTTAGGCAGTTGGTTAATGGGTGTTTCCAACTGATAGCTTAACAACTTAACCACTTGAGCAAACAAGGCATTCACCCCCGTTGAACGTCGGGTATTCACTGACTCGTCTTTTCGACCGGCCAACACCAGCCAACGATCCAGCGCATAATACAACTCGGCCATCACCAATAAGGCATCAGGGCCGAACTTGGCATCGGCGTCTTTATCCTGAATTTTATTAATGGTGGCTAATTTGGCCTCGATGAAGTTAAGCAGCCTTCCCCTCGACTTCATTGTCAACTTTGTGCTGCTTTTAAAACTGGCCACCGTCATCAACACTTTACAGGACGTGTTCACTGTTTCTTTATTCTGAATCTTTAATTCTGGCATCTTTAAATTCCTGTTTTCATTCCTTTTTAACGCCATCGCAGATCATCAACAATGGCCCTTTGCTGGAAATTCCTACCCTGTTTTATTCTTGTTATTTCGAACTCATGTTCCCTTTATGCCTCTTTGGCAGCCAACGCCACCGAACTTCCCGTATGAGAAGAGAACATGTACAACACGCCGAGTACCACCGATAAAATGCCAAACAACGACATTGCCAGTGGCGAGTTATTATTTAAGAACAGCAACTGAGCAATCACCGCCGGGCCGGCCACATGGCCAAATCGCTCAAGAAAGACATAGGTTGCAGCTATCTTTTTCACGCCTTCACGCTGCGATACCTCAGTATTATTAATGTGCGTCATCACAGGGGCGGCTAAGAGCCCGTTTGAAATCCCCAAAAAGATGATTGCGGTGTACAGCACCAGAGAATTTCCGCCAATGCCCAGCGCACTGGCTTGATTCGACAGCCACAACAACGATTCCATACCCGGCATTAAGCCGGTCACATCAGTGCCCTGCTGGCTGACAAAGCCAACAAATACCGTCGCCACGCCACCGACGATGGCACTGCAAATTAACACTCGCCGTGACATCCCCGGGCCATCGACCAAGCGGGTCACGTATTTGGTCATCACCATGCTGGCCACGTAATAAATCATCAACATCAAGCCCACATCGTCGGCTTTATAGCCCTGCCCCAACATCACCAAAGGCACAGCAAACATCACCACACCGGCAATCGACATCTTGCCGACAATCCCAATGAGCGTCAGCGTCCGCATGAACTCGGCATCCCGAACCACCGAAACGATATTCCTACGCAGCGCTTCCCAAGGGTGTTTGCTCTCCTCTGTTACTTCTTGAGCCACATTGCCAGCGATGGATTCCGCCCGAGGCACCAGATTCCACAGGTAGGCGATTGATAACAAACTGACCATTGACGCCATCAGGAAGATCATTCGGTAATCGATGTAAGCGTAGAGCAAGGCGCCGATGGCTGTGCCGGCAATCAGCGCTGAGTTTCGACCCACCACTTTCACAGCATGACCACGGCTGCGCTGGTTTTTAGGCGTAATCACCATCACATAGGATTGCAGGCCAATCAGGAACAAGCCCTGTCCAATGCCCGAAAAGATTCGCGCCAAGGCCACAATCCAGTAATCATCACTTAGGAAGATCAGCATCATGCCTATGAATTCGGCGAGGAAACCGACCGTCATCAGTTTCTTGAGGTTGCCTCGTTCCGCATATTGACCGGCAGGGATCAGCACCAAAGCAAAAAATAGGTAATACAAGGTGAACGGCATGGACGCCGTCGCAAAACTGGAGCCGCTATTGGCAGCCATATCCGCAATCAGCTTAGGTAAGAAGGGCACAAATAACGCGTTAACCAGCACCACCATAAAATAGGCCGGTTGCACCAGGTTTAAGCCGATTTCAAAGCTGATACTGCCTTCCTTATCTTCAGCCCCTGCAGACGCTTTGCTGTTAGCATTAGTGTGAGAAGCTGCATTAGAGTGAGAAGATGCGTTCTGAGCGCGTTTATCCAGCAATTCAATGAGCGACGTACCAGCATTGAGGAAAATCCACGCCAACAAAGCACAGGCAATAAACAACACAATGAAGGCTTTGGTGCTCGATAAAATGGTGCGAATCAACACATCCGTAGGAATATTCACTGCCACCCGAAACTTGATGTTTTCGCCCTGTTCCTGGCCTAAATCATTAACGTACTCGTAGCAGTCTTCCAACACCTGATAGGGTTTGCCCACTTGTGTTGGATCGGTGTGCGCCAGATTGGTATCGCCTTTGATCAAGGCAATGGCCTCAATGGTCCGGTTGCCGGATTTATACTTGTCGAGCATTCGGTCGATGCCCGCCAAGTCTTCGAGATGAACACCCACATCACGCACCGACGTCAACCGCTGAACCATCGAATCGGTCATCGCCCGAGTGGTGGCATTGGCACCATGCTCATACACGTTATACACGGTTTTACTGATTACCAACGACAAGGCCAAATAGCAAAAGACATAGGTGATCTTGAGTACCCGCAATCGGCTCGAAGAGCTGGTGGCTCTCAATTCATAGATGGCAATCACCACCAAATAGAGCAGCGTCAAACCAATCACGGCTTCAAAAGGCAAGGCAAATTGCCGATCCAGCTCTGACACCAGCAACGTCTTATCGGCTTCTACCTGAACTTCCCCCACTGGCCCAAACTTGCTGGTAAGCTGCTGTGAGATCAGATAACTGCGCTCAGATTCCAGGCTCTGAAACGCCGGGAAATCAAACTCAATCGGGTTCGGTCGATACTCGTTGAGATTCGGTTTAAAGTCTTCCTGCTGAGTCCCGTCCTTGGATTCAAAAAAGATGATCGCGCCACTTTGATCGATGATCCGAATATTGAGGATACTGTCATCGGACTTCATTAACGTCGAAGCAAGAGTCCGAAACCCGGAAAACTGACTGACGGGAAGACCTGCATTCAGATAGCTGTCGAAGCCGTTTTTAACAATTTCACTTTGCGCCGACATCTTGTTCAACTGAAACGGCAAATACTTCAACTTGGCTTCGTTATAGCCAATATACGTTAGCAGCATCAAGGTGCTGAACACTATCACCAACATCGGAACGCAATACCGAATGTTTGTTAAACGCTTGATCATGAATCGAATCCGCTATTTACCATCATTACTACTTACCTTACTTACTACTTACCTTACTTACTGTTTAACAAGGGCACGGCCCTGCTCAGGTTTAGGGTCAGTTATTGTTTCTTATCAGGAGGTCACAGGTTTTGGCCGAACGACCGCACCAACTCACCCTTGTAGCCGTACACAAAGTCCGCGCCTTCCAAAAAGGTAAAGGGCACTTTTAAACCGAGCTCTCTGGCCACCAGAAAATTCAGAGCAATATCCGGTGGGGTAACTACCCCCACTTCCAGGCTCCCAGGGTCAACGCCATCTCTTAAAATTCGTAAGGCATACACAGCCGCCAGGTGGGCGTTGTTCCGGCGATCAATACCTATGGCGACCGCCGCGCTTTGACGGCCTTCTCTCACCGCATTGGGATTGGTGGACACGATGGGAATGCCATTGGATAACTCACTGACCATATCCAGGTTAGAAAAAATGGCGGTACTGCTGGTCATCCACATCAGGCTGTGTTTCAAGGTCGGATCGAGGCTTCCCAAGGATTTCACCGCTTCCGGTAACCCCTTTGATAACTGGGCTCTGGCCTCTTCTCTGCTGTTGACCGTAACATCAATCACCCGAATGCCTTGTTCCTCCATCGCCTGACGAAACGGCAGCACTTCCGTTTTCACTACCTGTTTGTGGTTCTTGTTATAAAGCAACGCAACGTGCTTCAAACCCGGATTCAATTCGAACAAATAATTTAATTGGATATCGATGGGTACATTCAGCGAGGTGGTCGCAATGTTGGTGCCTGAGCCTTCTTTATAAGAGCTAACCTGACCTAAGGTCACCGGATCTTTATTAATGGCCGTGACCACGGGTAAAGGACCATTTCGATAAAAACGATGAACCAGTGCCGCCGACTCTGAACCCATGGTGAAGATCAAATCAAAACCTCGTTTCTGAGCATCGCTCAATAACTGTCGACCTACGGTCTCATCCCGATTGATATTGATGACTTCAAATTCAGACAAAAATTTTTCCTGCTGAAAGACCTCAAGCAAGCGATTCATCGCCAGCTTATAACTGCCGGATTTTTTAGCCACAATCACCAGAATCTTATGCAACTCACCACGGGATGACCGATCGTTGGGTGTTACCAACAATTTTGATGAATCCATGATGTCGAGGCTTGATCGCCAATGCTTATGATTGATCTCTGAAAACGTCAACCAGCTAATGTCCCGGTCTGATGCCTGTGCGGATAAAGTTATGCTGGCTAACACCAAACTAGCGAGCAGTGCCCGTGCACTCTGCTTGCAGATTCTGAGCATGACCTTGTAAACAACCCAATTACTCACCACGTTGATTCCTGTGTTCGTTGTATTCCGGTTCCATACTGACCGTCAGATCCAGATCTGCCAGTCGTTGAATAAGATAGCGCTGATAGAGTTTCGGCAGTCCACTGCCCTCAATCATCGATAAAAATCCATCAGACAAAGGCTGCTTCGATATCCAACTCAATGTCGGCAATGTTCCAAAGCAGGTCACATGCATCACCACAAAAAACGCATACCAATCAAGTTCTGGTGTAGCCCGAGTGGCACCTCGTTTGAGCGAAGGGTGTGAATAAGACTGGCTAAACCCCCGATAAGGCAATTGAGTCAAATCACCGCCCACGATCATCGCATGACCAAAATCGATCAACTGAACAGCGTCAGCCACGTCGTCATCTTTACCAACAGATAGAATCAGGTTATTCGGTTTGATGTCGCAATGAACGATGTCCGACTTATGGCACGCCACCAAAGCATCGACCAATAGCATCAACACCCGCAGATGACCTGGAAAGGCCGGGCCTTTACGTCGAATGACCGACGCTAATGTGGAGCCATTCGAATAACTGGTGACCATCATCAATTGATTTTCGGTCGCCACCTTGTCGATCAAACGAGGCACGCAAGACAACGGCAAAGAGGCCAGCACCTTGCATTCATTACTTAATAAATAGCGCCCGCTCTTATCGCTGCGTGCTTTGATGCAATGCCACTGCTGCGAAGGTATATGCCACCAGCGCCACACGCCTTTACCGATTGGAAGAGGTAAGGACTGATACTCCGCAAACACCTCCTCATGAGCCAAATCAGTAGTCTCAGAGATCAAAGCATTACGAGCCTCTATGAGTGCAGTCATGCTAGATAGACTCCGGTAACCGGAAGCGATTGAAGAAGCCTTTCACAAACGGATTTACTTCGCCTTCCACCTGCAACTGCAGCTCAATGTATTGGCCGTCTTTTTTGGTAATCAACGCACTGATGTTTTTCTCTCGGGTTAATTTGCCATCCATCGCTTCCGCTAAACGGAACCAGCTCCAATCGCCTTGATAGGACTGACTGCTCAGTGTGCTTTCATTGTTCTTCAACCAAACATCGAGCGTTCTGCTTTGGGTTTCTGCCAAAGGCCAGGTCATTCGCGTCCAGAACGCTGGGCCATGTCGATAGACAAACAGCGGTGTATCACTGCGAATCGAAAACTCGGTCAGCCCGGAACTCATGCTTTGGGTTTTCAGGGTGAAATCCACATTAAAGTTATCTGCTTCGAACAGGGCTTTTTGAATGCGCTGAGCATCGGCTTGTGCTTTCCAAAAACCAGAGTCCAGTTCAAAGGAAACACCTGGTAAAAAGGATTTTTGAACCGGCGAGCCATTATCTCGCGCGTCAAAGCCACTCAAATACGTATTGGTGAACTTTTCCAAGGTGCCTTGAGGTCCAAAAAAGGTTTTGAAGTCATTGAGATTCACACCCGCTTGTTCCTTGGCGTTAAACGGGTACAAAGCACGAATGTTTTTGCTGTAATAACGCAGCACCTTATCTTGCCAGCGCTTATTCAGATAGGTTCTCACATCTTCCATAGCAAACTGATTGGCTCGTTCTGCTACCGACAGCGTGACATCCTGCAGCAGCACGTCGTAGTCGTAATCCGACAGGCTCTGTAACTGGGCGAGAGGGCTGTTGTTGCCGACCTCAGCCAGTTGCTTAAAGAAGAACTGGCCTCGATCATCACTGTACATGGCCCGTTTTAACCAGTCCGCCGAATCCGCCAAATGCTGGATCAGTTTATCCAACGCATTTTGACCGGCCTTATCTTCTTCAACCAGTTGATGGTAATACTTGAACGGCTGACTGATGGTGTTAGCCACTTTGATTTTATCTTGCTGTTTCTGAGCAAGAATGGATTCGCCCTTATCCAACAAGCCGTCAGGCAGGTTCTCGGATAAGCTGGCCACGTCAACATTGTCAGACACCGCCTCAGTCGCTAACGTCTTCGTATTTTCGGCACGTTCAAATACGCTCGTCAGCTGTGTATTGAAGGTGATCATTTCATAGACACTGCGCAACGGCGATGACACAGGATCAACGCTGGCAGTAAGTTGCTCGGTCAACGCATTCCAGCTATCAACCTTTACGCCTTCGATGTTGTCTGCAAAATTCTTCCAATAGGCGATGTATTCTTCAATGTAACGACGTTTAAGCTGGCGGGTAATGCGGCTCAGTTCGGCCTTACTGACCGAGCTACCAGCCATGTTTTCATAGGCCTTGAGTGCTTTCTCAACCAACAGGAAGTCGGTATCCAGCATCAGAGCTTCAAAGCCTTCCCGAGTGAAAATATACGGCGCCAGATAACCACTGAAACCGTCGTTGAATCGGAACACTTCGTTAAAGCTGCTGCCCAGTAAAGGTCGTAGATCCACACGGCGATTGAACGGCGGTTGTTCCAAAATGTGTTGGTACATCAGGTCACTGACGTTTTCATTGGACAGTGAATCTTTCACTACCTGGATCAGCGCCTGATCACCTTCCGGAGGCACTACGCCTGTTTTCAGCAAGTCTTCAATTAACTCTTTGAAACGCACCAGGGTTGGACCATCGCTCTCACCTTCTTCCCGTAGTGACCCCAGGTAATAACTCACCAAAGGTTCAATGGTCGCACGTTGATGATCGTTCAACAGCTGATGCAGATTAAACAGCACCAGCGTTTCTACTTTATTGCCCAGCTTGTTGTAGATGTAGAGATCATTTCGAAGGTAATCGCGCAGGGAGATCAATAAAATATTCTGTAGTTCAGTGCGGTACGCCTGATCCACCGCTTGGGCAATGCTTGGATCAGGTAACCAGGACACCACATACCAAGGCTTAGGTTGATCATACACATGAGCAATGTCCCTCAGCTCTGACAAACTGAAGATCGTTGTTTGCAACTCATCACTCTTAAACTTGCCTTCTGTAATCGAGCTTTTATAGCTATCGAGTCGGTTCAGCGCCTGAGCATCGAGCGCCTGATAGTATTGAAAGTTTGCCCACAATAACCAGACAAACCCGGCCAGCGTCATCGCTAAACTGCCGCTGACACCAAACCGTAGCAAGGTATATAGGTTCTCGCGTCGGCTATTGACGCCAACCAAACCGGCTTCACGCACAATATCCTGACTGAACAGTTTCTTCGCAAACATACTGCCATGAGACACCACGCTGCTGTTGGCAGACACCGTCTGATTGCCCAATCGGGAAGCCAGCAGCATCGAAAGCCGATCCACCGGAACCCCTTCACGGCTGGCGTTTACAAAGAAATAGCCCCGGAAATTTAATGCCGTTGAAAAGTGCTCTTCCAAAAACAGTTGTTGAAAGTAGTACTCGATTTCGGTTTTCAATAGCCCGAACTGATACGGCGCCACCAAAATGGATTTGCGATAGTCGGTGTTTAATTGCAAACGTAAAAACGAATACACCTGAGACGACAGTGTGTCTTGCAGTTGGTCAAATGAATGGTTAAACCATTCCGCCTGATACCCTGCAAACTCCTCTACCGGCATCATCGCACCAAATGGCTGCTCCAGTTTTTGTTCATCGATCACCGAAAAGAACTGACAGAAATCGGCTAACTCGACCATATCGGTAAAGACACTGTACACCGGCAGGTTCAAGCCAAAGGCCTTGTTCAACCGATTCAACAGATTGCGTTGTTCTTTGGCTTTGGTGCTGACTTCTTCATTGTTCAAATTCAATAAGTTGGCCGCAGGTAAAGTAAACAACACACCATTGGCCGCTTGTCTCGGGCGATATCGGTTCAGTAATTTAATCACTGCGTCTAAACAGGCATCCAGTTCAACGTCAGAACAGACTCGGGAGTGAGCGCCCACCACGATGGCAAAATCACTGACCCAAAACGTGATCGGTAAACTAAGTTTGTCCTGCTGAACGATCTGAAAGCCCATTTGATTGAGCAACACTTCGTCCTGTTGAGGCTGCTCATTCAGCAAGAAATACCAAGGCGTTAAGCCGTATTTGTTCTTTCCCTTTTGACGCTGGCTTTGTTGCCAAAGTTGATGAAAATCGCTGTCGATCACATTCAACATCTGATCCAGCTTGTCTTTATCGCGTTTGTTCTGCTCATCCGAGGCAGATTTACGAGCGACCTTACTCATGCCCCAGGCAAGACACCATGCGACCAAGCTTCCCAATAACAGGCAGAGCAAACCACTGAGAGCGGCTTCCAGAGGGTTTGACCATTGCCACCAGCCAAGTAGGTTAGACACCCACCAACACAGCCCGGACAATGCCAAGCCAAGGATGACATAGAGTAAAATTTCAATTTTTGAACGCTTCATCAATCAGAGCCCAGCCTTCCATTGGGAGTCATTTTTTTTATGATTATTCATCAGCATCGTTGTGCTGTTCCGTCGGTTTGCCATACAGCCTTTCCGCCCGTTCCATTTCGTCTTCGGTGCTGTCATAGATAAACTCGGTATCCTGACCGACATTAAAATAATTCGAACTGAATTTAGGTAAGGTAATGAAATTCCTCGCCCGTTGTTCCAGAGTATTCTGATACCAAAAAGACGCGCCTCCCCAAATCAGCCCAATCGCAATGAAGAACACCAGAAACTGGCCGCCAAATCGGGCTCTGCGGTGCGGTTTACGCACAGCGGGCAACTCCATCGGAGGTACCGGGGTCATCGAAGAGGCTTTACGATAAGGATTCAGCAACAGCTCCAACTGGTGCGTTAAGGCATCCAGCTTTTCCCGGCCCCGTAATCGGTATTGCCCGCGAAAGCCCATTTTTAAAAAGATATACACCAGCTCCAGCCAGTCCATCAGTTGATTGGGCTGACGTAACGCCTTTTCGGTCACCTGGAAAAACTGCTCGCCACCGTTACGCATCCCAAATAGTTCACTGAGTAAGGTATGGTTTTCCCAACCACTGTCTTCACCCCACTCGCAATGCATAATGAATTCATCGAGCACCACACAAAATAAGAAGCAGGTTTTATCGGCCACCGACGGCGGGTAATCCAGCGCTGCAATACGATGTTTTAGCTCGCTGATTGCCCCCTTGAGCACCTGTTGATGTTGGTGTAAGTCGTCCGGTTTGGGTATTCGGGTCACCACCACGCACATCGATAACATTTCGGCACAGGCATTCAGCAACTTATTTTTGCTATGAAGGTAGTTCTGCAACGCGTGGGTGTTTCTCATCTGATTTTTCAGAACGTCGTTGCCTTCCAGCAAAATCCGAATGCTGTCGGTTGGACGAAACTGAGACTGTGCAAATGCGCGATTCACATCCTCACTAAAGTCATCCGACGAAAACTGATCCGCTGCGAATCCACCGAAGGAAGGGCCTGCTCTGCTGTCCGATCTCGGCGCGCCCTGACCCGATACCGGCTCGGGCCGGACCGTTGAACGATTCTGGGGAGATGACTGCCCAACCGGTTCGCCGTTTTGGTCATAAACAATGGTATCTTCATCCAGAAAATCCGAATTCATATCCCTACCCCAGTGCATACAGCGTTAGTTCAAGATCAGGAATACTCAGGTCAACGTGTAGCGCGATGGCTTCTCGTCGATCCACAATGTCTTTCCAGTACGGGTGATGTGTATCGATCTCAAAATAGGTCACATCGGATTTTGGTTTCAGCTCACTCGGCGCTACCGATAACGGCGTCAAGGTGACGCCCGACAAGCTGTTGCGAACCACTTCCGCAATCTGGCTGTTGGCACTTAATTTACAAGCTTCCGGGAAACGCTGAGCTAACATCACCGAGCCCATGCTCGATTCCACGCACAAAATAAACCGGCTGTTGGTGAGCACTGCAACATCCTGAACCGCCACTCTCAACAGACGACGTTTCTGGAATAACGAGGTATCCCACTTGAACTCCATAACGCTGTCGTTTTGGGCCAGCGATAATTGCTCACGCAGCCTTGAGAACACCTGATTAAAGGCCGGGTGCATATTTGAAATCTGGAAAGATTCCATATCATCCGCCACCGACGGCTGATAACTGCACAACTCCGCCGACAAGGTCGATAATTGCTCATAAACTTCTTCAGTGGGCACAGAGGTGTTTTCCAGCGTTAACTTAAACCAGGGAATGTATCGGTTTAGCGTTTGTAGAAGCAGATAATCGCGCAGCAAACTGTGTTCGCTTTGATGTTTTTGCCCGGCTTTGATGCGCTTCACCACCATATTGGCCCGGCTCAACAACAGCACCTGCATTTCTTTAAGTCGCTCGGTAATGAAGGTCGACGCTCCATAATGGCGACATGCAGGAATGAATCTCTGATCAAGAATGACACTGCCGTCTTCACGGCATTCCAGCACGCGGGCAATCGGTAACACCGTCATGCCGGTCATGTCATCGCCTTCGATCAGCAGTTCGATATTGATTTTCGAAACCTTGGTATCGATGGCACGGCTGGTGGCATCGCACGCGTCGTAGAGGCTGACCGAATCCAACGTATAACGATGACGATCCCCTTTGTCTCCATATTCAGGCTCACCCTGAACGGAAATCGGTAGCGCCAGATAAATACGTTTGTCTACCGTGGTTGAAGGCACATCCAACAACACTTCTCTTGAACACTGAAAATAGCCACCGTCCGGAAACAAACCACTGCAGCTCTTCACAGCAATCTTGCCTATTTTTAACCGCTCCAAATCAATTTGTAGCTCAGTCAAACCAACACTGCGGCCTGCACCAGCCGCAGACGTGTACTTACTGATGTAATCGTGAAAATAACGGTCTTGTTGTTGGAAATGTTGAGGGGCGATAAACATCCCCTCACTCCAAACGATTTTATGCTCAAGTTCCAAAGGCTTCCTCTCTTGTCTCTTCCCGACGTTGTCCTGATTAATCGTCCGTTGCTTCGGTAATCGAAACCGATAAGCCACTTACCCGAATAACCAATTGCGCCTCATTGTCTTGAGGTAACTTAATGACATCTTTTGATTTGGCGTTGTCGTAATTCGCAAACTCTGCAAACACCGCGAGATATTGCGACTGGCGATGAATGTCTAGCGTCAGCGTATGCTGTTCTCCCGGTACCAAAGGCTGGACGTTATGGAGGTCCACCAACGACCCGCCCAACACCTCAATGTCGTTTCGGTACAAATCGATGAATCCGGACTTTTGGAAGGTTCCCGATTCCGATAGTTGGTACACCCGCAATACAATCGGATGCGATTTATTGCCACCGTAAGGATTCACTTCATCCCCCACGGAAATAATCACCTGATGAGAAACAATCAACGGAATCGGCTCATTCGAAGAGCACCCCAACAGAGCCATCATTACCGCGACCAACGCCACCTGAAACGCAGACTTAACGGCGTTTTTGGTGGTTTGCAAGTTCAATGACGCCTTCACGATTGCTGATCCTTCTCCCGCAACTCTTCCACAAACATGGCCAGGAACTGCCTGCGGAAATCCCCCTGCTTCAACTTGCGGTTAAATTGCTTGCGATATAAATCCCAGTACTTTTTATCTTTGGAACCCCAACCCGATAGATAATCATCAAACTCTTCTTCCAGCGTTTGTGGCGTCAGCGTTTCTAAAAAACGATCCAGGGTAACTTGCAGGCACGCCATCAGCTTTTCACGCCCCAGATGCTCTCGTCTGGCAGGCTTTTGTTGTTCCACCAGTTTGGTCAGTAACTTGAGGTTTTCCTGAAACATTTGATGTTCTCTCGAACGAAGCGATGGTGAAGTTTCACGCGCCAGTGACTGGGCTTCCAACACAGGAATGTCCAAGTCGTCATCCTCTGTTTGTGGCCGTTTGGCAGTAGGTTCTCTTAACGTTATTTCCTCTTCGGAAAACGGGTCGTCCCCGAACGGATCATCGGACTGAACGTGCTCCACCGAAAATTCACTGATCGGAGCTTCATCCATGTGCCCAGTTTCGCTGACAATGGTTTCTTCTTGGCCGAACGGCGACATAAAATCATCCTGATCTACAAGGTTATGCTTAAACGGCGACTCTAATGGCCCCCCTGATAGAGCTGCGGGTTTGGCTTCAACCGGGGCTTTCGCAGATGCAGGTTTCGATAGCGCCGAATTCAGGTCACTCACCAACAACACGTAGCCCCCCAGTTTAATCACGTCGCCATCAAAGAGAGCGATACGCTTGCCTTTGGTCAAAGGCTGTACATTGACGGTCAAGCCATTGGCACTACGGTTAATCAGTTCATAACCGCCAGAGCCATCGGCGCAGGGCACGATTTCAGCGTGAACCCGCGACAGAAAGCGATTAAAGTCTGGCAACACCAAGGTACAATCAAACGCGCGTCCGATGGTGCCCCCTGCACTGGGAAACGCCACCTGACGGGTCAGCACTTGTTCGTTTTCAGGCACTTCAACAAGTTGAATGCTTATGGTCATAATGAACTCTTTTTACAGCGTTCCAGTGCGCTATTAAACGTATTCAGAAACGCTGGATTTTGTTTTAAAAACTGTCTCGAAAAATGGACGCCCAGATCTTTTCTACTGTGGTGAGCACGTCGGAAGTAATCCATCGGAATTCCCAATTTTTTAATGGAGTGCTCAAATACGCCTGTGTACTCAAGTGCCACATCCAGATCGCCTTGCCATAACATCTGCAGCAAGACATCTGCATCACGTGGTTTCTTCACCACGTTGTAGCCATTTTTCTTAAGGTATAGCCATTTCGTACTGTTAAATTTGGCCCCGTAACGCGCCTGATATTTCGCCGACTCGTCTTCAGGGTCGAGATTCACATCCGGTGCAATAAACCAGGTTAGCTCTTCATTAATCACCGGCGTCGACATCACTGCGTACTTGTTACGGGACGCGTTATTCGATCCGGTAAAGAAGGCGTCCATACGATTACTTTCAACCAATAACTGAGCCTTATCCCAACGCGTCATAGTGAACCGATACGGTTGCTGCATACGTTGCAATGCACACTGCACCCGCTCCACCGCAATGCCGCCCATCACACCTTGATTATAGGTTTGATAAGGCGGCCAAAGTTGAGTGGCCAACAACAATCGTTCAGCCCCGAGAACCGTATTGCTGAAAAGAAACAGCAGGCCGGAGAGCACGATCATTATTAGGTTGTTTTCAGCTTTTCTGGTCATGAATACTAAGTTCCCGGAATGACAGATCATTCAATCTCTAACTCACACGCTCCGTTTTGAATGGACGCCGTCACCTTAGTAATCGGCAAACCTTCACTGAGTCGGACGATGCATTGCTCAGCAAGTCTTGGCATTAAGGTGCGATTGATGATTTGCTCAATGGCCCGGCCACCGGTGGTCGGATCGGTATTACAAGCAACGACGTAATCAATCAGCGCCTGATCGTACACAAACCCGGCCTGATACTGCTCTGCCAGTTTTTTACGAATTCGGTTCAAGGATATTTCTGAAATTTTTGCTAATTCTTCGTCGTTCAGCGGGTAATACGGCACGATTGTCGCGCGCCCCAGGAAGGCCGGTTTAAAGAAGGTCTGGAGGTCCGGACGAATGTGCTCCACCAGTTCGCTGTGCTCCGGACGGCTATCGTGTTGATCACCGTGTTGTTCACAATAATCACAAATGGCCTGATCAGCGGCATTGGAGGTCATGATAATAATGGTATTTCTGAAGTCGACGGAGCGGCCTTCACTGTCTTTGATGCTGCCTTTATCAAAAATCTGATAGAACAGATCGTGTACACCTGGATGCGCTTTTTCCATTTCATCCAGCAACAGCACAGAGTAAGGGTTACGGCGGATGGCTTCAGTCAACACGCCCCCTTCACCAAACCCGACATAACCGGCAGGCGAACCGAGCAACATCGAAATTTTGTGCTCTTCTTTAAACTCGGTCATATTGATGACGGTCAGGTTATCACCGCCACCATAGACCAAATCCGCCAAGGCCATCGCGGTTTCGGTTTTACCCACACCACTTGGACCACACATCAAAAAGACACCGACCGGCTTACGGTTATCCGTCAGACCAGCGCGGGAAATCCGGATGCTTTTCGCCAACTCGGAAATAGCAACACTCTGACCAATCACGCGTTCCTGAAGTTTTTGTTCAAGGCTCAACAGCTTGGATACTTCATCACTGACCATGTTGCCTGCCGGAATACCCGTCCAATTCGCAATCACTTCAGCGATGGCTTGCTTATCCACCATCGCCTGCACAAGTGGCGTATCGCCTTGTATGTCTTCAAGCTGCTTCAATAAGTTTTGCAGGGTTTGTTGATCTTCGGCGCTGACATTGCCGGTGCCGTAATCTGCTGAAATCTTACTCTGGGTTTCTTTGATTTGATCCACCAGCTTGATTTCCTCTTCCCAGCGCGCATCCAGTTCTGCTTTTCGCTCAGTTTCCTGCGCTAACAGTTCTTTCAGTTCGGCAATGTCCGGGTCCGCATGGCTGAACTGGGCGTTTTCCTGTTCCAGCGTCGCCAGTTCGTTTTCCAAATAACGGATTTTCTGGCCCAATGCCTCAATGACTTCCGGTTTCGCTCCTTGCGTCAAGGCGATACGGGCACAGGATGTATCCAACAAGCTGATTGCTTTGTCCGGTAATTGACGGCTTGGGAGATAACGAATCGACAACTGAATGGCTGCATCAATGGCATCATCACGAATGTAAACGCCGTGGTGTTCACGTAGAGAAGCCGCGATGCCACGCAACATCTGTGTTGCATCTTCCGGTGTCGGCTCTTCCACTTTGATCACCTGGAAGCGACGAGTCATCGCCGGGTCTTTTTCAAAATACTTTTTGTATTCCGCCCAGGTCGTCGCAGCGATGGAACGAAACTCACCGCGCGCCAACGCCGGTTTAAGCAAGTTTGCAGCATCGTTCTGACCCGCCGTGCCACCGGCACCAATCAGCGTATGCGCCTCATCAATGAACACGATGATCGGGGTCGGTGAGTTTTTAACTTCGTTGATGACGTCTTTTAAGCGGTTTTCAAATTCACCTTTGATGCTCGCGCCCGCTTGCAGTAAGCCAAGATCCAGCGAGTGAATTTCAACGCCCTGCAACACAGAAGGCACTTCATTGGCCACCACGCGTAAGGCCAAACCTTCCACCACGGCGGTTTTACCAACCCCCGGTTCACCCACCAGAATCGGGTTGTTTTGACGTTTACGACACAAGATATCAATGGCTTTACGGATCTCGCCATTACGACCGGAAATAGGGTCGATCTCACCCTGACGGGCTTGTTCGGTAAGGTTAACGGTATATTTCGCCAATGCCTGCCCTGAAGCTGGGCCTCCGGCACTGTCGGTCATCACAGGTGCAGCGCCCGACTGAGTCGCGCCCACTGACCCCAGTTGTTCGATTTGAGCTTTGAGAGATTCAAGAGACACCTCACTCAGAGATTCAAGACTCAACGCTCGCATGCCAAATGCATCCGGCTGAAGCAAGGATAACAACAAGTGCAAACTGACTACCTGACCATGGCCGAAATCCACTGACGCCAGTAACCAACTGTTTTTCATCGCATCCGCTAACGGCCCACTTAACATTGGCTGACCGTTCGCGCCTTTCGGGAGCTTATCCAATACCGTCGTTAATTCAGCTAAGAGTCGCTCTGAATCAATGTGTTGTTGCTCCATGAATCGACTCAAGTGCTTGTCTTGAGAAGCTAAAACCTGAACCAACCAGTGCTCCACCTCAATAGCAGCCACGTTCTGATTCATTGCGGCAGCGGCGGCTTGTTCCAGGGCCTCTTTCAAGCCCATTTCCAATTTACCAACCAAGTTCCCTAACTTCACATTTGCCATGACAGCCTTATCCTATTTCAAAAGAATTTTCTGGTACTCGTCCGGTTTTGCCTGAGGGTCCAAGCAGTTGCTCTCCCCCAAATGCACCGCACTTGCGGCATTGGCAGATAAAACCGGTAAAGAAAGAAATGCCCTTTTTACGTACAAGTAAAACAAGACATCCGCTGACTCGCGTAAATACGCGCGCACCAATGTGTATATTGTTTGAGAGAAATTCTGATCGTTCTTCAACTGAACAAACTCTTCCCGAGAAGAAGGTTCAATCAAAATTTGCAGTTGCTGAAAATTCAAACTGCATTCTTTGCCCAGCAAAAATCCCAAACCTAACTGATTATTTTGTGCCTGCGACACGCCAATACGGGTGAATGAGGAAGCCGTTAAGCGCTGCTTCCGCTCCGGTGTCACTTCAATATGAATCTTGTACGGGAAGTACTCACTCAACAGCTGGCGAAGACTGCTGATACTCCGGACTTTAAGCCCCATCAGCACACTGAAACGTAACAGCCCGGTACGATCTCCAGCCATGGATGGCAACGCAGACAATTGCGTCAGGCAGTGATTGCTTGTGACATTGTTCTGAGCGCGGGCACCTTTTTGGGCCTGTCGGGTTTGTTGCTCCTCTCGTATCAACAAGGATTCGTTCACTCGGGATCGATGCACTATCTGGTAATAGCGATGATTAAAGATATCCAGAAAATCATGCAGACCGGATTCTTCATCGTGCAAACTGGTCAGCAGCTCTTCGTAGAGATAATCCGGTAAGACACCTCTGGCTCCGGAGAGCGCTTCCATACATAGGGTGATTTTATTGACCGTGCCCAAGGCTTCGAAAGCCATGACCTGGTCATCACCACCATGAGGCATGGCATCCGCAGTCCACTGAATGTCACCGGTGCGTCCCATGGCTTGCAGCAAGCGAACCACTTGTTGAAATTCGAACCGTTCAGGTTGTTGAATAAGTTGCTTAACAACGGTCTGTTTGCGTTGCTTTTGAAGCGCTAGGGACATAACTGACTCCCATGCACTCTAGGAAAAACAATCTTCGAATCATCACTGCCAAAACAGTGAATGCTGACCTGGATGAAACGATCAAAACTGCAAAATTGCTGATATAAACAATTCAGAACCTGAGCAAATATGGCTATCTGGCCATTCAGTAAATTCGCATCCAGGGTAATCACCACTTCCGTTCCGGAAGCAAAGATATTGTGGCCACACACCTGCATGGCCGCGACCTGAGGTAAATAAGCAACACTGCGAATGGCGTCCGCTTGTCGACAGCTTTCGCTCGGGCAACACAGGGTCAATACCTCTTTCAATGCTTGAGTTGGGTTATCTGTATGCAACAGTGAATGGAAGTTGGTGTTCAATAATGAAATAAACCGCCAACCCAAAGTCTCATCCAAGACCGGATAAACCGGTGCCGACGGTGTGGTTAACAAGGTAACCGAACCTGGCAGATCAACCCTCGCCAAACATTCGGCTTCCGTACCTGTAGTCAACAAACAAGGCGCCGTCCCGTTACAGCACAGCAGGTCTAATGCCAGTACTAACGCTTCTTCTGTGAGGTTATTGGCCTGAATCCCACCAATGGACAAGTCCATGCACAGCTTGCCCAGCTCATTCCAATGCTGGTTCGCCTGCCAGTTCAAAGGACTTGAGGATTGCCCTGCGGTTAAGTATCGCTCACCGTAAAGCGGCTGAATAAAACGGCTGCCATCCGATCGAACTTCCTGCACCTTTTTAACGGACACCACGTCAACGTCTGTGTCGCTGGAAGAATCCGCCACCACAGGCACTGACAACTTAGTGAAGTCGTAGCTCATCGGTTCGCCTACTTGCTCGAACAGATTCACAGCGGGGACGGTATATAAGCGGAAAACATGGGTATCAAATAAGCGAAGAAATTCAATCGGAAGCTGCTTCACGAACAGACTGATCACCACACTGTTGGTGCGGTACTTACCAATTTCTTTACCGAGTTCTTTAATTCGAAAATAGGCACCCTTATCCGAATACGTGAAGTAGTCACGAAGCGCATCAAAGCCTTCAAATTGATTACCGTAACGCGGTAACCACTGAAATTCAGGGTCACTGACACGAGACTGTAAGCGATCGGTATCAATGACGGTGAAGTTGGTAAAATCACTGTTAGAGACAGTGATCGACGCCGTATCCTGCAATAACAACTCGATCAAGGTAGAGGCATTTTGCTCAAAGCCATTTACATAAAAGTCGAAATCATTAAATGAAATCTGATCAAAGCGGGCATCCGGGTCACAACAGCTCAGTGTCAAATGAATCACCGCATCGGTAATTTCAACGCCTTCCGGCAAAATAAAAGTAAATGGTGCGACATCGCAGTCCACTGCTGATAGCACGAAAGGATGGATTTCCAAATCCGCAACAGTAGTAAAAACGCATTCCTGTTGATCCCCCGAAGACACAAGGAATTGATTGCCTTTCGGCAAGGTGAGGCTTTTTTGAAGCTGCTCAGGATCGGGGGCCAAGGTTAAGCTGGTGTGACTGGGCAAAATCTGGGTATAGCCTGGGTACAAAATGGTTAACAGGCTTTCGACAATTTCAGGAAACTGTTCATCCAGACGTAGCTCGGTTTTAGCGGTTAACAACGCCATGCCATCCAGCAAACGGGTTATGTTCGGATCTTCCGCGTTATTGTGTTTGCCCTGAAGTTTCGCTGCCTGCTCCGGATGCCTCTGGGCAAACCCGGTTAATGCCTTTCGAATGTACGCCAATTCACGCTCGTAATAGCGCATTAATGTCTCAGCCAAAGTCTTGCTCCTCCATACTGATTTGCTGATGAGCAAGGCTTAATCTCGATTCAAAAGACAACTCCCTCTCTTTCTCGTTTTCTATTCGCTCGTCGTTCAATCGCACAGACAGCGAAAAATCAATGGCATTACTTTCGTCATCTCGTTCAAACACTTCGGTAACCACTTCTGACAATCGGGGTTCGAAGGTTTTAATCCAGTTTTCCACTTGATTGGCAAACTGATCCTTATCCATTTGGCTGCTGATGGTTTGTATATTTTCAATGCCAAATCGAAAGCTCGATGTGCCGCATTCCACCAATTTAGGCGACAACGCCACCAGCGGAGCTTCGGTTTCAAGTAAACGGGTTAGGTGATAACGGACTGACTCAATCAACTCTTGTCGAGGATCGTCATAGGTCTTTTTTGCCAGGAAGGCGCGCCAGAAAATCATATCAACTCGCCTTCCCTAAATCGGTGCTCAATACAATTTCTCCCGCAAAATGGTCGAACTGATATTGAGGCTGCAAAACCACTTCACTGGTAAACACACCCAGCTCACCAACCACCTCTTTCACTTCAACAGAGGCTTTACGCAATGGAAACTTCGACAAGATTTGATCATCGTCGCCGACGACATTACCGGCATAATTATCGAGCCATTGATTCAGGAACAGCTCACACTCACTGGCGGTACTGAAGTTGCCAATCATGCTGCGGATTTGCACTTTCAAATAGTGCGCGATACGACACGCCAATAAGGTGGTCTGCAATTGCGCGATCACTTTATCGTCGTCACTCTGACCGGAACGCCATATCGAATTGTTATTGGTAAAGTAATACTTATCCGTCAATGCACTCTTCGACAAAGGAATGAACCCTTGCTTGGCATAAAAGGTGGATAAGTTGCCGAATAACCGAACTTCCGAATCCGGTGACACCAAATGCAGATGACCTGATCTGGCTCGCGCCAAACTGGTGGGTGGTAAATTAATCACCGCACCCTGATACAAGTCCTGCCAACGGGATTTTAAAAAGCCGAACCAACATAAGCGGTTGAATTCACGAATCACAATGGAGGCAAAGGCAAACGCCGCATTGCCCCACAGACCGTCGGGCGCCTGAGACGGAGTCACATTCTCTTCATTAAATAAGAAGCCAATCCGGCAATCCTGATACGGCGCTCTTAATTTCACTCTTGGCATAGCCAAGCCAATGTAGCGCGCTTCAGGATGCTTTCTTAAACGTTGCCAACCCTGGTAGTCCGGCCCGTCCAAAATCTTTTCAACACGTTTGATGTCCGATAGCCAATCTGCACCGGGTTCGCCAAAAAATTCAGCCGCCGGAGCCATCACAAACGGACACAAACACAACTTCCCTAAACTGCCCACCAACTCCAAAGTAAACAGATCATCAAATTCATCGTCATAGCCCATATCGACCGAAACATAATGGTCGATCACGATTAACCCGAACGGTAAGCCACCCTGAGTATTCAATTCTTTATTGCCGATGAAGTTATAGAGTGTGCTGCGATTAATGGTGTTGGCATTATTCAAATCCCTGGAAATCTCAGCCCAGGAAACATCCAACAGCTTCACCAATATCCGTCGGTAATTGACCGGCAAGCTGACCAGCGAGTGCAAGTTCCGCCAACGGGCTTCCAACCGACCGAATTCTTCGTTCTGAATAATTGCAGAAAGCTGTTTGGATAATTGTCGATCAAGCTGTGCAATGCTTCGAATAACAAAGCTTCGAAACGCATCGACGCTTTCTAAAGCGCTTGGGTCCAACTGACGCAATAATTCAAGCGCTTGACGTAAGGTCGTTTCACCGCCTTGCTCCAGCGTTAGATCATTGAATTCTTGCTGCCAGTTTTCACCAAACATAGTTCACCAAATGACCGGCTGAGACCGGTCAATCTCCCTTTAGACCTTACATTAACCAGGTATCTTCGCGACCATTCGGACCGATGTGGTTAACTCTTCCATTTGCAACCAAGGACGTAAGTGCGCAATGGCAGAATAAGCACCCGGTTTACCTGGCTGCTCGACCACACTGATTACGGATTCCGCCAACGGGGTTTTAGAACGTTCTTCGTTACCAATCGCCCCTGAGTTGGTGTATTGATCAATCCAGGCTTGCAGTTCGCGCTGAATGTCTGGCGCTTCCAGGTTAGAACCCAGTTTGTCGCGGCCCATCACTTTCAGATAATGTGCGATTCGGCTACTGGCCATGATGTACGGTAAACGCGCTGAAATGGCGGCATTACTGGTGGCATCCGGGTCAGTAAAGGTTTTTGGTTTTTGAGTGGTTTGACTGCCAATAAACACCGCATAGTTGGTGTTTTTGTAATGCACCAGAGGTAAGAAGCCGAGATCGCTCAGTTCTTTTTCTCGTTCATCAGTCAGGTTCACTTCGGTCGGACATTGCTGTTGAATGTCACCCGCATCCGACAGATAGGTCAGGTTAGGTAGCGCTTCCACCTTACCGCCGTTGTCCATGCCTCGAATGGCGGTACACCAGCCAAACTGGGTGTACGCCTGGGTCATTTTCAGACCCAATTCGTAAGCGGCATTGGAGAACACCAACTCACTGTTGTCTTTTGGTTTCGGATTACCCGCGCTGTCGACCGAAAGCTCTTCGAAATCAAACGCATTGGTGCCCAGACCATTTGCCCCATACGGAAGACGCGCTAAGGTTTTTGGCAGCGTCAGCGTAACGTAACGGGCTTCATCACTTTCACGGAATGCATTCCAGGCCGCATAGCTTGGCGAGTCAAAACCAGCCGCCACGGGCTTGCCTTCATCAAAGGTTTCGAACGAGTCAAACTCAAACATTTCAGGACCGGCTGCCGCAATAAATGGCGCATGGCTGGCCGCAGCGGTTTCACCCATATAGCGCAAGAGCGCAACGTCTTCGTCTCTCTGGGTGAAATTATAATCACCCAACAGTAGGCCATACGGTTCACCACCGGCAGTGCCGTATTCTTTTTGATACAAGGCATCAAACAATGGGCTGCGATCTACCGCTGGAGCGTCTTCAAATTGTTCAAGTAACTCTTCTTTATTGAAGTCCACCAACTTAATTTTCAGGCTCGGACCGATTTCACTCTCTTTTACCAGCTTTTGCAGGCCACGCCATGACCCTTCAAGGGTTTTAAAATCATCTTTCTGGATAATCGCCGAGAGCTGTTTAGACATCTGCTTATCAATCTCAGCAATGGCGTTTTCGATGGTCTTGGTCAGGTTTTTGTCCCAAACTACGGTGCCTTTCAGCGCCTGCTCTGCCAACACTGAAAACAGTTCTTTGGTGGTGTCTGCCGGGGTTTGAGTCGTGGCTTCAATGGCTCGATCCAGAAAGCTTAACGTGCCTTCTTCCGTTGCTACCGCCGCTTCTTGATTCTCTTCAGTACTCATTACTCACCCCCCTCCGTGTTCAGACCTAACTCACCCGACAATGCATTAATGGTGTCCGCACTTTGCAGCACTTCTTTCAATAGTTTCTCCAAATCCCTGGAGCGATCCGCCTTGGATAACAAGGTCTTTAACTGAGAGCGGGTATCCGCCAGTTTTTGCAACGCATCCACTTTGCTGACGATGGCATCCGGCTCGAAATCTTTCATCGATTTAAAATCCAGATTTACTTCAATTTCGCTGTTGTCATCACTCAGAGTGTTTTCAACTTTCAGTTTGAGTTCAGGCCCAACTCGCTTCATGACCGTATCAAAGTTATCTTTATCCACCGAGTAGAACTGGCGATCTTCCAGCTCTTCTCGGTCTTCTTTATGAGCCGAATAGTCACCCATAACGCCAACAACAAACGGCAGTTCTTTGGTTTCTACGGCGCCATTAGTTTCAACGTCATACGTGATACTAACGCGGTTTTTACTTACCCTTTTATGCTGTGCATTAAGAGCCATATTCCCTTCTCCTTATTAACCTTCAGAAACTCACTGAGCCTGGTGATTACTTAGCTTTAGACTCTAGTTTGGCTGCGAGCGTGTCATATTTAATGGTGTCGCCCTTCTCAATCTTGCCGCCATCGCCTTCATAGTAGTAAGTGATGCTCAGATTGGTGTAAGTCAAACTGAAGTCTTCTTGTGGGGTATCACCGCCAGAACAACTCACGTCGTAAGTCGACATACGTGCCTTCTCAAGTGTCAGAATCATGTATGGGTCAACGCCGTTACCTTCACGTGAAGGCTTGGTTAATAGCACTTCAATTTTTTGACCGTCTGTTCCCGGTGAAAATAAGAAGGTTGTTAAATGCGGGCTGGCACCGTCTGACGAGCGAGAGATGCTTACTTCCCCTAATGCCACCATGCCTTTGTCAGCATTGTTTGCATTACCTACATCGACACTCACACCACGGACTGCCCCCCAGGAAACCGTATCGATTGCAAAAAAGCCTTTCTTGCCGCCAATGTCACCAATCGTGGCAGCGCCTTTGATTGAGTCCTTTCCGTCAATGCGCATAAAAATAGAAGCCATGTTTTTCTCCAAATATTTATAAGAATTTCTACTGCTGTGTTAAAAGACACTTACTCACTTACACTCAAAGCCCTATTGCTTCGATGTAAGAAACTACCATTCGAAATTCGAAATATTGCCTTCGGATTCCGAAGAACTGCTTGAATCATTCGTTGTTGTATTCGTTGTTATATTTGTTGCTGTATTCGCTTCGGACGCAGTATTTTGAGGCTCTGCGCTAGCAACCGGTGTAGCGTTAGGAGCCGAGTAATCTGCTGTCTGAGCGCTGACCATTACTTTAGGAATGTCGGTCTTATCGGTACTTTCCAGCCCTGCCAGATTGGTGATTCGTCCCATCACCGCATCGTTATCACCGACCAACTCTTGCAACAGCGCAGGTAACGGCATGTATCCCCAACGAATCGCTCGCTCAATGAGCATGTACACCGGGCTGTGCGGTTCGGTTTTTAGGAAATAGTCTGCGACTTTACGTAATTCATTGAAGGCATGATCCCGGCTGATGATTTCGCCGTTCGTGACAACGCTAACCACCTTGTTGGAGGACGCAGGTTGAGCAGAATCCTGGGTTACCACATCACCGGACGGGATTTCATCATGTTGTGGTTCTTCCGAAGCAGGCTGTGCCTTATCCAGTGGCCAAGGGTTGAGTTGATCGCCCACCAGGTATTTG
This sequence comes from Litoribrevibacter albus, assembly GCF_030159995.1. Classification (NCBI taxonomy): domain Bacteria; kingdom Pseudomonadati; phylum Pseudomonadota; class Gammaproteobacteria; order Oceanospirillales; family Oceanospirillaceae; genus Litoribrevibacter; species Litoribrevibacter albus. Next base: position 532,559 of record NZ_BSNM01000016.1, read on the forward strand.
ATGGCATTGATTAGGCTCTCGACGTTTTTCTTGGCAAAGCGGAAACTTAGCCCTTGGGAACCAATCTTCTGGCATTCTTCGGCAATAAAGCGCTCGATGCTTTCGAGGTGCTGAAGTATGTCACCCAAGGCAACCACTGTTTCAGTAACGGTCTGACGGTCTGATGCTAATGCTTTAGCGGCTTCGACCTTTAACTCGGCTAGCTGACCGCTTCGTTCAGCATGGGCGTAACGGGCAAAATCAATGTCCCCGATCAGGCTCTGCAGTTGCAGAGGCATATACAGTAAGCCGCTGTTTTCAGTCTCACCGACCAACTGAAGCAGAGGCTTGATACGAAATTCTGCAATTTCCTTTGCCCGACCGGCCTCGTCTTCCGATTTAAGTTTCTTCTCCGGAAGGATTGGCTGAAGATCAGACCAGTAGCTTTGAACAACCTGGGCAAATACGTCCAACGCTTTTGCAGTATTCACCATCGGTACGTTGGTGAACATTTGAGCGGTAATAAACCAACAAAACACTTCAACGTCTTTTGACGTAGCACTGAGAATTTGATCGCACTGGGAAGCCAATTCGCGCCAGTTATCCGAGTTCTGCGTTAATAACTCTTCATCGGCGGTAGCATCCGGTGTTTCAAGTAATTGGCGAAATGACGATTGCGCCATATTGAAGTGATTTCTCAGACCCCGGTACACCGTCCGGTTGTCTTTCAAATACTCACCACAAGTACTCTCATCAGAAATAGGAGATATCAAATGTTCCAATTAACTCGTCCTAATTATTTATTGTTGTTTCCCTAAAGCCGAGCCGTAATCTGCCCAACTTAAAATGAATCAATTGAGTAATTCAGCTTAGACCAGATTCCTACATCGGCAACAAAGTAATTTGAGACAATGCATACACTTTTAAGCTTGTGTTTTTACGGCTTTGTACTACGTCGATTCATTTAGATTAGAAGTGAAATGTGCAAGAAATAGGTAAGGAATGTGGTAACAATAGAGAAGCGTATGAAAATGGGGAGTTACAACCCTGTTTTTGGAAAATCGGAAGAAAATTATTGGGTTAGATAAGCTAAGAAGGGGGGAAAGTGGCTTAAAGACAGGCTATCCGTAGAATGTTTCAGTTCTTGGAAACCAATAACTGTTTAGTCTTCTTTCAAAAAATAAATTAACCAATTGATGCCCAAATTGTGTCAAATACCTCCGAGTTTTTTTCGACCAAAAACCTTAGTTGATCATTAAAATACTTATGAGCAAAAGCAGCATCATCACATTCATGAAAATAGTGATCCACAAGGTAGCCGAATTTCACTTCTGGAATATTGATATCAAGTCCCATACATTCGGTAGAAACCCAAAGAATGAAGTTTAATCGATCCTCTTCTACATCCAGATTCAAGTTAGTGGCTCGAAGGGCAAATTCTTCAATAAAGGTAAACTTACGAGCTGCAGGAAAGTCATAACTAGGCAATCGACAACAATACCCCGGCCCATATAGTGATAAGAGTGAAATGTAATCGAATGATTCTGTCCCGTTTAATAATTGTTCATCACCCCATGAATTAACTTCATTTTCAGTCATAAGCCCTAACTTATATAGAGCCATAACGGTTGGAATTTTCGACATATTATTTTTCACTAAATAGCGTCTATGAACATATAGATTGAGTACATACAGAAAAGCGCCTGTTTAGGCGCTTCAATCAAAACTCAAGAGAAATTAAAAAACAAAACTGCGTTTTTCCGGTGACAAGGCATCGTAACCGCGATTCCACTGTTTCTTACCGGCGTCACTTTGGCTGTAGAAGCCATCCAATAAACGTTGCTTATCTTCGTGAGTAAGATTAGTACTGACACGGGACGTTAAGCTCTCCAAGGCACTGGAACGCGCTTTCCCCGTCAACCCGGTGAGTAACTTAAACACCTGATCACGATTTAAATTTCGCGGCAAATAGAAGGACAACATCTGAATCGCTTCGGCTTTGCGATCCTGAGCGTAATCGGTTTGATCGTAGTAACCTGAAACCAATGACAAAGCGCCTTCAAAGGCCATCGGGTATTCGGCTCCCGCCAACAGATGCTGTAAGATTTTGTTCCGTTTCTCGTTCACCGATGATACCAATAGCGCCTTGATATCCGCCGTAGACAGATCACGAGGACGGAAACGTACCAAATGACCGGCCGCTTCTGCACGAACATCCCAGTTCCATTTGTCGTCAGAGAAACCTTCGCCCACCAGCTTCATATAGGTCGGCTTATCCAAAGGCATGGGCAAAAATTTACGAACGGCAAGAATAGCGTCGGCACGCTTATCATTATCAAGGCGATATACGCCATCCAGTTTCAGGAAGCTGTGAGCTTGAATCCCGACCGGTTGATTACCTTCTTGATAAAGTGCTGTTGTGCCAGGGCAGTCCTGACTCACTACAGGAGTTACCACAGGAGTTACTACAGGGGCTGGGGATGGCGCCGGACAATCACTCTGATTAGAAGACCCCTGCTGCAATTGAGCAATGCGCTGATCTTTCAGTTTCAGGTTATCTTTGAGGGTGTTATTCAGTTCGGTGGTTTTATCTAACTGATTTTTGAAATCATTACAGACCAACAGATATTGATCCGTCTTATTACGAAGCTCGGTTAACTCATCACTCAGTTGTTGATTCTCCTGCGCTAATTGCGCTTGAGCACGAGACACGCCTTTAGCTTGTTTGTCTTGTTTACGCAGCTCAGAGAGCTTACCTTGGAGGTTAGCCAACTGATTTTCCAGCAACTCGCTACGTTGTTGCAGTTGTTGGTTCTGTTCCGTCAGAGCCTGTTGTTTTTGAATACTGCAACTGACCGAGTTATCCAGTTCAGAAAAATTGTTGTCATAACGATTGGTGTCGAACTTATCGCTGGCAATTAGCGTCTGAGAAGCAAACGCCAAAGAGATAGCAGCAGCTATCGAAGAAAGCTTAAACATTGCTGGTTCCTTTGCATGATCAGTTGATCAACATTTCCGTGATGGAACCATAGCATAGCGAATGGTGGCTTCCTATCGTTGAACCAGCTCACAGACTCAAGTGTTCCAAAATAGGTCATTTATTAATAGATAACACCTATAGCTTTAGTTAATTATTGTTATTTCTAACTATCTCCGTTTCTCGTTAGGCTACTCAATAAATTAACAACGTAGGCCCAATCAGATTCAAGGAGAACAAAATATGGACATTCAAACGATCACAGAAGACTACATCAGCACCTTGGAGCTACCTACTCCGGAACAGAGTCTGGATTACTTAAATCAGCTACAGAATCAGCACATTGCCAAGTTTGGCTTCAACAGCCTTGCAGTAGTGTTAGGCAATGACATAGGTATAGAGAGCAACGACGTTTTCGACAAGATTGTTACTCAAGGCCTAGGCGGTTACTGCTTTGAACACAATAAACTGGTCTACGACGTTTTAACTCACCTTGGCTTTGAAACACGTATCTTGATGGGCCGGGTAATCTACAACAATCTCGATGCCGAGCCACCTAGAACACACCGCATTACCCTAGTGACCTTGAATGGTGAGGATTACATCGTCGACTGCGGTTTTGGACACTATGGCGCTTGGTTTCCGGTAAAAGTCAGTGCAGAACCGCAACAACAATTGGGCGACACCTACCGCATCATTCAACACCAGGATGGCCGTTACTTATATCAACTGATTAAAGACGGTGAATTCTTCACCCTGTACACCTTTGATTTTAACCAGTACAACGAAGCCGACTGCTTAACCGGTAACTTTTATTCTTACAAACACCCTAACGCCGGGTTTGTAAATAATCTGGTGGCCTGCCGAAAAGAAAACGGCACCATTTGGTCATTAAGAAACGATCAGCTGTTTGTGATCGAACAAGGACAAACCCGGATCACCAAGATTGATACACCGGAGTTATTGCAGACGTTATTAAAAGAACTGTTCACCTTAACCATTGATGAACAACAAGCGGAATACTTGTTTGAGCGGTTTCTATCCAACAAGTAATTGACTCAAGAGGTCCATCACACAAACTCGGAAAGTCGCAACGCAAGCTATAAAAAAGCCGTTCAGACACACCTTTATCGATATCTGAACGGCTTCTTTAAATGTGTGCCATTGGCAGCATTACATCGACAGTTACTGCACTAATTACAGAACCATCTACAGCACTAGTTACAGCACCATTTACAACACTATCTATAAGCTACAAGACCATTGCCGCTACCCAACCAGCCACTAACAACGGCAAGTTGAAGTGAAGGAAGGTAGGAATCACGGTATCACGCATGTGGTTGTGTTGACCGTCTGCGTTCAAACCAGCGGTTGGCCCCAATGTCGAATCGGATGCAGGCGAACCGGCATCTCCCAACGCACCAGCCGTACCGATCAAGGCCACAATCGCCATCGGGCTGAAGCCCATCTGAATGCACAAAGGCACGTAGATGGCGGCAATGATCGGAATGGTCGAGAAGGAAGAACCGATACCCATGGTTAACAGCAAGCCGACCAGCAAAAGTAAAAACGCCGTTAACGCCTGATTATTATCCAACCAACCTGTGGCGCCGGTCACCATGGCATCGATATGACCGGTCGCTTTAAGCACTTCAGAGAAGCCCGAGGCCGCGATCATGATAAAGCCAATAGACGCCATCATCTTGATGCCATCCACCAACACACCTTCGGATTCATTCCAGCGAACCACGCCCGTCACCGAAAACACAATGAAACCAGCCATCGCCCCCAGCACCATTGAGTCCAGCCACAACTGAACCACAAACGCCGCTACAATCGCCAACGACGCCACCAACAAGGATTTAGTATCGTATTGGCGGTCGGTGTGTTCGGTCTTCTCGATCACCTCTAAATCATACACACGCTTACCACGATAGCTGATGAAGATTGCCAGCAACAAACCAAACAACATGCCTAATGCAGGAATCGCCATCGCCTTCACAACAGACACACCCTCAACATTCAAACCACCATCGGCCACTTTAGCCAACAAAATGTCATTCAGATAAATGCTGCCGAAACCAACCGGTAAGAACATATAAGTCGTCACTAAACCAAAGGTCAGCACACAGGCCACTAAACGACGGTCCAACTGAAGCTTCGACATCACTAACAACAAAGGTGGAATCAGAATCGGAATAAACGCGATGTGAATCGGAATCAGGTTTTGTGAACACACCGCCGCAATCAACAGCATGGCCAGTAAACCATTTTTCAGCCAGATCACTTGTGTTCCTGAAACGTCCTTATTCATACGTTTAAGAATCGCATCTGCTAACAAGTGCGGCAGTCCGGACAGGGAAATGGCCACCGCAAAGCCGCCCAGCAAGGCATAGCTCAAAGCAATATTAGCACCGCCACCTATGCCGGTATTAAATGCTTCCAGAGTGGTATTGATATCCAAACCACCGACCCAGCCACCGACAAAGGCAGCAATGATCATCGACAACATCACGTGCATACGAGCCAGGCTTAACACCAGCATCAATAGCACAGCAACTACGACTGCATTCATTTGTTCATCCCGAAATTTTGTTGAGGTTTTCGTTGAGACTGAAGATCCGAATCAATTACTGACCGGATGGAAAGCGCGGCACAATAGCACAGAAGACTTCGAATTTCTTGACCATTGATCAATTAAAGTCCAAACAGATTGATCCATTGGTCAGGGTTTACCAAACGACATACAAATCTCATTGATCTGTTACTCAGTAAGCCATAGGATGCCCGTTTTCAACCTGGATCAGTACTTAAATGAATCGAGCTGTTTTATCCTCATCCAAAACACCTTTGATCGCCTTGGTGTTAGCCATGTTTATCTGGGCCAGCTCCTTCATTGCATTGAAGATCAGTTTTGAAGTCTTACACCCATCTCAGGTGTTATTTGGCCGAATGTTGGTAGCCAGCCTGTTCTTTCTGGCATTGCTGCGCTGGATGAAGTCTATTCAATATCAGGCCGGTGACTGGAAGTTCATCTTAGCCATGGTGGTGATGGAACCGTGCCTGTATTTCATCTTTGAATCCATCGCCCTGCAAAACACCACTGCTTCTCAAGCCGGCGTGGTGACTTCGCTATTACCTCTGTTAACGGCCATTGGAGCCGTATTGGCACTGAAAGAACAAATGAATCGCACCATGTGGTTTGGTTTCCTGATGGCAATGATCGGCGCGATTATCTTGAGTCTGGGCAGTGAAAGTACCGAGTCGGCACCGAACCCGATTCTGGGTAACTTCTTCGAGTTTCTTGCGATGGTTTGTGCAGCGGGCTATACCCTGATCGTCAAGCACCTGATCACCCGTTACTCCGCCCTCTTCCTAACCGCTTTACAAGCCTGGAGTGGCGTCCTGTTCTTCGTCGGCCCGGCCTTCTACTTCCCTATGCCTGAAGAGGTTGGTTTAGTTGCTATCGGCTCCATCCTCTACTTAGGTGTGTTTGTATCCCTCGGCGCTTATGGCCTGTATAACTACGCGATGGCTCACGTACCGGCAACCCAAGCCTCCGCCTTTGTAAACCTGATTCCAGTGTTTACCGTGTTAATTGCCTTTGTGGTACTGGATGAGCGCTTTAATCTGTATCAACTGATGGCGTGCGGGTTGGTGATTGTCGGGTTGGTGATTAATCGGCGAGCTGGGTAGATTCAGTATTTATCCAGATATAAAAAAAGAGAGCCGATAGGCTCTCTTTTCCGTAGAAGAGAGGGTGTTGTTAAAACCTTAAAGCTCTACTCAACGGTCACTGACTTAGCCAAGTTACGAGGCTGATCCACATCCGTACCTTTCAGAACCGCCACATGATACGACAGTAGCTGCAATGGAATTGTGAATACAATCGGCTCAAGGATCGAATGCATTTCATTCAAGGTAATGGTGTGGTCATCCGAATAGTGACCGACAGTTTTATCGTCTGCTACAACAAATAACTGACCGCCACGGGCACGTACTTCTTCAAGGTTAGAACGTAGCTTATCTAACAGCTCATTGTTTGGCGCTACGGTAACTACCGGCATATCTGCATCCACAAGCGCCAATGGGCCGTGTTTCAGTTCACCCGCAGGATAGGCTTCGGCATGAATGTAAGAGATTTCTTTCAGCTTTAACGCACCCTCCAAAGCCACCGGGTACATGATGCCACGACCTAGGAACAACGCATTGTGCTTATCAGCAAACTGCTCTGACACCTTCTGAATCGCTTCATCTAATTCTAAGGAGTCCGCTAATAATTGAGGCAACTTGTGCAACTGACGAATCAATTCTGCTTCGGCTGTTTCCGCCAAGCCGTTACGACGAGCTAAAGCAATGGTGATAAGAAGCAACGAGACCAACTGGGTAGTGAACGCTTTGGTTGACGCCACGCCAATCTCAGGGCCTGCATTGGTTAGAATACACAGGTCAGATTCTCGAACCAACGAGCTGCCAGGTACGTTACAAACCACCAAGCTGCCCATCAGGTTACGCTTCTTCGCTTCTTTCAGAGCAGCGAGAGTATCAGCGGTTTCACCCGACTGGGAAATGGTGATGAAGAGTGTGCCATCCACCAATACCGTTTTACGATAGCGATATTCGCTCGCTACTTCGATATTACACGGAATTCCGGCAAGTTCTTCGATCCAGTATTTGGCCACCAATCCAGAATGGTAACTGGTGCCACACGCGACAATTTGAACCGCTTTGGTTTGATCAAAGAGCTCGGCAGCTTTTGGTCCAAACGCTTGTTCTAAGAGCTTATCCTGGCTGATACGGCCTTCAAGGGTGTGCTTAACAACCTCAGGTTGCTCGTAAATTTCTTTGAGCATGTAATGGCGGTATTCACCTTTACTGGCCGAGTCGACACCGTGCTCAAATTTAGTCACAGGGTATTCAACGGCTTCACCTTCACTGTTGAATACAGACACGCCGTCTAGAGTCAGTTCAGCAACATCACCATCTTCTAGGTAAATAAAGCGATCAGTGACTTGAAGCAGTGCCAGAGCGTCGGAAGCGATAAAGTTTTCACCCGAACCAATACCAATAACGAGCGGACTTCCCAGACGGGCACAAATCAAACGTTCAGGGTTCGAAAGCTCAATCACTCCAAGAGCATAAGCGCCTTCAAACTGAGCCACCGCCGCTTGTACTGCGTTCATCAGGCTTAAACCAGAGGTAACCAGGCTATTTAACAAGTGAGCAACTACTTCGGTATCCGTGTCCGAGGTAAACTCATAGCCTTTGGCTTTCAATTCTTCCCGGATGATTTCATAGTTCTCGATGATGCCGTTATGGACAATCGCCAATTTAGGACCATCATTCTCAGAAAAGGAAATGTGCGGATGAGCGTTACGCTCTGTCGGCTTACCGTGTGTGGCCCAGCGAGTATGAGCAATGCCAAGCTTACCATCGAGTTTTCCGGCCTGAACAAGCTCTTGAGCTGCCGCTTCTAAATCAGCCACCTTACCTGCGGCACGTACACGTGTAATTTGGTCACCTTGATGAAGTGCGATACCCGCACTGTCATAGCCTCGATACTCCAGGCGCTTCAAACCTTCGATTAAAATGTCCTTTACCGGACGCTGAGCAATTGCCCCAACAATACCACACATAACCTATTCCACTTTGATCCTTACAAGCGATGTATCAAACAACCAACCTTAGGATTGTTTGGTTGGACGCTTCCATGTCGATATATTCTTCTGACGTCCACGAGCGATGGCTAACTCACCCTCACCCACTTCTTTGGTGATCACAGATCCAGCCCCTGTTGTACCCAGTTTGCCCACCTTTACAGGGGCAACTAAACAGGTATTTGAACCAATGAACACACCGTCTTCAATTTCAGTCTTAAACTTATTCACACCATCGTAGTTACAGGTAATAGTGCCTGCACCAATATTCACACCTGAGCCAATTTCGGCATCCCCTACATACGACAGGTGATTCACCTTACTGCCTTCACCGATATTGGCTTTTTTGGTCTCAACAAAGTTGCCAATCTTCGCTTTAGCAGCAAGCTTAGTGCCTGGTCTTAATCGCGCAAACGGACCAATATCACAAGATTCTCCAACCTCAGATTCATCGATCATCGAGTTCGCTTTGATGTGCGTTCCTTTACGGATAATCGAGTCTTTAATGATGCAATTGGATTCAATAATGACATCGTTTTCAATGACGACGTTCCCTTCCAAAATCACATTCACATCAATGGTGACATCGGTACCACACTGAACATTGCCACGAATATCGATACGGGCAGGATCCATCAGGGTCACACCATTAATGAGTAACTCTTCGGCCTGCACTTGTTGATAAATACGTTCCAATGCCGCTAATTGAACCCGACTGTTTACCCCTTCCACTTCCCAAGCATAATCAGGTTGAGTCGCAGAAACGCGTTTCCCATCAGAAACGGCCATCTCTACCAGATCAGTTAAATAATACTCTTGTTGAGCATTATCATTCGAAAGCTTGGGTAACCATTCAGCTAACAGTTCGGTCTTAACCGCCATGATCCCGGTATTGATCTCAGTGATGGTATGTTGCTCCGGCGTTGCATCCTTGTGCTCAACAATCGCCTGAACCAAACCGTCATCTGAGCGAACTATACGGCCATAACCAGTTGGATCATCCATATCTAATGTCAGGAGCACCAGATCTTTGTCCTGCACTTCCTGCATCAGTTTCGCCAGCGTTTCTTTACGTGTCAGCGGAACATCCCCATAAAGGATCAAAGTAACGCCTGATTGACCTTCCAGCCCCGGCAACGCTTGTTGTACTGCATGGCCTGTACCTAACTGTTCTTCCTGAAGATACCAACGCAGATCATCGCCTTTGAGCGACGTTTGCACTTTCTCTGCACCGTGACCAATAACCACGTGCACAGCACCTTGATTAGAAGCGGCCTGATCCAGAGATTGAGCGGTATTGATGACACGCTGAGCCATAGGCAGGCCCGCAATAGGATGAAGAACTTTCGGCAAGGAGGATTTCATCCGGCTTCCCTGACCGGCTGCCAAAACAACGACATTTAGACTCATGTGAATAGATCCAATCTATAGCTGAGGGTTATCTCAATTTTGTAATCGCATCATTATACATAGTTGTGACTGAAGCGCACGATCACAAACCACAAGCCGATAAAATCCAGGCATAAAAAAAGGCGACCGAAGTCACCTTTTTATGCGTCTGCCCGGTACTAGTGACCGCCACCAACCTTCTTACGAAGTTCGGAGATGGTACGAAGCATAGCCGTAGCTTCAGCAAGTTTTGTCGCAGCAACTGAGTATTCGAAGTCATCACCTCGATTCTCAAGTTCACCTTGAGCCTGTGCGCGAGCTTCTTCTGCAGCTTGAGCATCCAATTCTTCACCACGTACCGCTGTGTCAGCCAATACGTTGATCAGATTAGGTTGTACTTCCATAAAGCCGCCAGAAACGAAGAATACTTCTTCTTCACCGTTCTGTTTAATAACACGAACAGGACCAGGCTTTAACTCAGTCAGCAAAGGGGCGTGACCTGGGGCAATACCCAAGTCACCCATTTTACCGGCTGCAACCACTAACTCCACCAAGCCGGAGAACATAGTCTCTTCGGCGCTGACGATATCGCAGTGTACGGTGATAGCCATGTTAGTTGCCTCTCTTACCGGTTACTTAGATAGTCTTTGCTTTTTCAACTGCTTCTTCGATTGCGCCTACCATGTAGAATGCCTGCTCAGGCATTGAATCGTAGTCACCAGCCAAGATGCCTTTGAAGCCACTGATAGTGTCTTTCAAAGAAACGTATTTACCAGGAGCACCGGTGAATACCTCAGCAACGAAGAACGGTTGAGATAGGAAACGCTGGATCTTACGAGCACGAGATACAGTTTGCTTATCTTCTTCAGACAGCTCATCCATACCAAGGATCGCAATGATGTCTTTCAATTCTTTATAACGCTGAAGAACTGTCTGAACACCACGAGCAATTTCATAATGCTCTTGACCAACAACTAGCGGGTCCAACTGACGAGAAGTTGAATCTAGAGGGTCAATCGCAGGGTAAATACCAAGCTCAGCAATTTGACGAGAAAGTACAACTGTCGCGTCCAAGTGAGCAAAGGTGGTAGCAGGTGACGGGTCAGTCAAGTCATCCGCAGGTACGTATACTGCCTGGATAGAAGTAATAGAACCTTCTTTCGTAGACGTAATACGCTCCTGAAGTACACCCATCTCTTCTGCAAGAGTTGGCTGATAACCTACCGCTGATGGCATACGACCTAGAAGTGCAGATACCTCAGTACCAGCAAGAGTGTAACGATAGATGTTGTCAACGAACAATAGTACGTCACGACCTTCGTCACGGAACTTCTCAGCCATAGTTAGACCAGTCAAAGCAACACGTAGACGGTTACCTGGTGGCTCATTCATCTGACCGTATACAAGCGCTACCTTATCGATAACGTTTGAGTCAGTCATTTCGTGGTAGAAGTCGTTACCCTCACGAGTACGCTCACCAACACCAGCAAATACTGAGTAACCTGAGTGCTCGATCGCGATGTTACGGATCAGCTCCATCATGTTTACAGTTTTACCTACACCAGCACCACCGAACAGACCAACTTTACCACCCTTAGCGAATGGGCAAACCAAGTCAATTACTTTAATACCAGTTTCAAGTAGCTCGTTAGAAGCTGCTTGCTCTTCATAAGAAGGCGCTTTACGGTGAATAGCTGAACGCTCTTTCTCACCGATTGGACCTTTCTCATCGATTGGGTCACCTAGAACGTCCATGATACGACCAAGGGTTTCAACACCCACAGGTACTTCAATTGGAGCTCCAGTGTTTTCAACTTCTAGACCACGAGATAGACCTTCGGTTGAACCCATTGCAATGGTACGAACGATGCCGTCGCCCAATTGCTGCTGAACTTCAAGCGTAGTTTCTTTGCCTACAACTTTCAGCGCGTCGTACACTCTAGGTACATTGTCGCGTGGAAATTCCACGTCGATGACGGCGCCGATAATCTGTACGATACGTCCGCTCATATTGGTTCCTCATTAACCAAATATATTCGTTTACAATCGCCAAGCGTATGAATGATCACCTCGATCATTATACCGCTGCAGCACCACCCACAATTTCTGAAAGCTCTTGGGTAATAGCCGCTTGACGTGCTTTGTTATAAAGAAGCTCAAGCTCCTTAATAAACTGACCTGCGTTGTCGGTTGCGTTTTTCATTGACATCATACGAGCAGCTTGCTCACTCGCATTGTTCTCAACAACAGCCTGGTACACCTGAGACTCAACAAAGCGCTGAAGTAACTTCTCTAGAAGTTCTTTTGCTTCAGGCTCATAAATATAATCCCAGTTGTGAGCACGTTCAGTTGTTTCTTCTGCCTTAGGCAAAGGAAGCAACTGAGAAACCGTTGGCTTCTGAGTCATACTGTTCACAAAGGTGTTGAATGACACATAAAGACGGTCAATTTCGCCAGCTGCATACGCATCCAGCATAACCTTAACGGCACCAACCAATTGATCAATGGATGGAGTATCACCCAATTGATTAACAGAGCCGTCAATCTTTACGCCCAAACCACGGAAAAAACTTTGTGCTTTTGTACCAATAGTACAAAGGCTCACTTCCGCGCCTTGGTCAACCCACTGTTTCATATCGTTGGTCACTTTACGAAACAGGTTAGAGTTTAAGCCACCACACAAACCACGATCAGAACTGACAATAATATAGCCAACTCGCTTGACCTCACGCTCTTGCATAAAAGCGTGCTTGTACTCTGGACTGGATTCCGCAACGTGACCAATCACTGAACGCATACGGTCAGCGAAAGGACGACTGGAAGCCATTCTGTCCTGAGCTTTACGCATTTTACTAGTCGCAACCATCTGCATTGCGTTAGTAATTTTCTGCGTGCTCTTAACACTACCTATTTGCGTGCGAATCTCTTTTCCGATTGCCATGATGTCACTGCCTTTTAACGTTGATCCAGGCTACTTCTGGATAACTTTTAGCTCACCGCTGCTTCTTTAATCAGAGCCCGGTGAGCTCAAAAATTACCAAGTTTGAGTAGCTTTGAACTTCTCGATAGCTTCTTTCAGACCAGCAGCGATGTCATTGTTGTAATCGCCTTTCTCATTGATCTGAGCCATCAAAGTTGCGTGTTCTGCATTTACGTAGCTCAATAGAGCCGCTTCAAATGCTACAACTTTAGGAACTTCAACGTCTTCGAGGTAACCCTCGTTAGCAGCGAATAGGCTCACAGCCATTTCCGCAACGCTTAGTGGAGCGTATTGTTTCTGCTTCATAAGCTCTGTAACACGCTGACCGTGCTCAAGCTGCTTACGAGTCGCTTCGTCAAGGTCAGATGCGAACTGAGCAAACGCTGCCAATTCACGATACTGAGCCAATGCTAGACGAACACCACCACCTAGTTTCTTAATTACTTTAGTCTGAGCCGCACCACCTACACGTGATACAGAAAGACCGGCGTTGATCGCTGGACGGATACCTGAGTTGAACAGGTTAGTTTCCAGGAAGATCTGACCGTCAGTAATAGAAATTACGTTAGTAGGTACGAACGCAGATACGTCACCACCTTGGGTTTCAATGATCGGCAATGCCGTCAATGAACCAGTTTGACCTTTTACTTCACCGTTAGTGAATTTTTCTACGTAGTCCGCGTTTACACGAGACGCACGCTCAAGTAGACGAGAGTGAAGGTAGAAAACGTCACCTGGGTATGCTTCACGACCTGGTGGACGACGAAGAAGTAGAGAGATCTGACGATATGCCCAAGCTTGCTTGGTCAAGTCATCATAAACGATCAAACCGTCTTCACCACGGTCACGGAAGTATTCACCCATTGCACAACCAGCGTATGGAGCAAGGAACTGCATAGATGCTGGATCAGATGCAGAAGCTACAACGATGATGGTGTGATCCATCGCACCGTGCTCTTCCAGCTTACGTACAACGTTAGCGATAGAAGATTGCTTCTGACCTACGGCAACGTAGATACACTTAACGCCAGTACCTTTCTGGTTGATGATAGCGTCAATTGCGATCGCAGTTTTACCAGTCTGACGGTCACCAATGATCAACTCACGCTGACCACGACCAACTGGAACCATTGCGTCGATTGACTTAAGACCTGTTTGAACAGGCTCATCAACAGACTGACGAGCAATAACACCAGGAGCTACTTTCTCTACTGGAGCCATTACTGCATTTTCGATAGGACCTTTACCGTCCAATGGGTTACCAAGTGCGTCAACAACGCGACCTAGTAGACCTTCACCTGTTGGTACTTCAAGAATACGGCCAGTACATTTTGCTTTCTGACCTTCTTGTAGACCTAGGTAGTCACCCAATACGATAGCACCTACAGAATCACGCTCTAAGTTAAGAGCCATACCGTAGACACCACCGTCAAACTCAATCATTTCACCGTACATCACGTCCGCTAGACCGTGAATACGTACGATACCGTCAGATACGCTGACGATTGTGCCCTCATTACGGGCTTCAGAAGAAACATCCAAACTTTCGATGCGCTTCTTGATAATATCGCTGATCTCTGATGGATTCAGTTGCTGCATGCTTTTATCCTCAATGCTCAAAGGCAACTTAGGAATTGATCGCTTCGGCCAACTTCTTGAGTCGTCCAGCCACTGAGCCGTCAATCACCATATCGCCGGAACGAACGACAACACCGCCAATTAATGACTTATCTGTTTGACCAGATACATTAACTTCACGATTGAACTTCTGGCTCAATGCTTGTGCCAGTTTCTGTTGTTCGTCGTCCGCCAGATCAAATGCAGACGTAATGTCTACATCAATGGACTGTTCTTGATCGGCTTTCAATTTATCAAACAAAGCTGAAATGTCTGGCAATAGCGCCAAACGCTGATTCGATGACAATACAGACAGGAAGTTCTTCAACCCGTCTGTCATTTTGTCACCGCAAATATCAATAATCAGATTTGCTTTCTCGTCGGCAGTCAGTTGTGGCGCCGTTAAAACGCGTACTGCGTCTTCGTCTGCTACAACCTGAGCACTCATGCCCAGGCCTGCTGACCACTGATCCAGTTGGCTGTTCTCAAGAGCAAACTTAAAAGCTGCTTTTGCGTACGGCCGCGCTAGTGTGGTTAATTCAGCCATTGACCAACCTCTGCTTATAGCTCCGACGCAAGTTTGTCGAGCAGCTCTTTATGTGCACTTTCATCAACAGTGCGCTCAAGAATCTGTGCTGCACCGGCTACTGCCAACGCGGCTACTTGTGAACGTAGTGCTTCTTTCGCACGGTTCACTTCCTGCTCAATCTCAGCTTGTGCACCCGCTTTAATACGGTCGCCTTCTGCGTGAGCAGCTTCTTTTGCTTCGTCGATGATTTGATTTGCACGCTTGTTGGCTTGCTCGATTAGTTGCGCAGCTTCTTCTTTGCTTTCACGTAACTGTTGCCCTGCTTTTTCTTGAGCAAGCTCCAGATCACGTTCAGCACGATTTGCTGCATCCAAACCATCGGCAATTTTTTTCTGACGCTCTTGAAGGGCAGCCATCAAAGGTGGCCACACATACTTCATGCAGAACCAGACAAAAACCGCAAACGCGATAGTTTGGCCAATCAGTGTCAAGTTAATGTTCACGCCAACACCCCTAATACAGTGAATTTATTTTCGGTAACCAAAAATTTCGGGTAAACCAAAAATTAATTAAGCTACTGCGAAGATTAGGTACATTGCGATACCAACACCGATCATAGGAACCGCGTCCAATAGACCAGCCATTAGGAACATCTTACCTTGAAGCATTGGAGCCAACTCAGGTTGACGCGCAGTACCTTCTAGTAGACGACCGCCTAGCAAACCAAAACCGATAGCAGTACCTAGTGCACCTAGACCGATCAACAATGCGCTTGCGATATAGATCAAACCTGCATCCATTTTCTTCTCCTAAATTTAAAGGTTAGTTAAGTTAAAGTTTAAGGTTTTTAATTAATGGTCTTCATGCGCCTGGCTTAGATACACCACGGTTAGAACCATGAAGATGTAAGCCTGAAGCGTGATAACCAGAATATGGAAAATTGCCCATCCCAATTGCAATACACCACCAAGTGCACCCAGAGCCCAGCCAGCGCTGTACAGAAGTGCAATCAAGATGAAGATCATTTCACCAGCGTACATGTTTCCGAACAAACGTAGGCCAAGTGAAATAGGTTTTGCAATTAGGTTTACAAGCTCAAGCACCAAGTTGAATGGAATCATAGCTGGGTGATTGAATGGGTGTAGGCCAAGCTCTTTAGAGAAGCCACTAATCCCTTTAATTTTGATGCTGTAGTAGATGATCAGTGCGAAGATACCCAGTGCCATGCCCAATGTAATGTTCGGGTCAGTGGTCGGTACAACCTTCATGAAGTGGATACCCAACATCGTGCTCACGTGTGGAATCCAGTCAACAGGGATCAAATCCATTAAGTTCATTAGGAAAACCCAGGTGAAGATCGTCAAAGACAAAGGTGCGATCAATGGGTTACGACCGTGGAAAGATCCTTTTACTGTGTCATCGATGAATTCAAGAACCATCTCAGCAAAGTTTTGGAAGCCCGTAGGAATACCAGTAGATGCTTTTTTAGCAACACTACGGAACATGAAAAGGAAAAGAACACCCAGCGTCAATGTCCAAAACATGGAATCAACGTGGATCGCCCAAAAGCCCATATCGGAAGCTTCTTGAGCAGTGTGAGCAAAGCCCCAAGTACCATCTGCTTTTTGACCATAAGTCAGGTTCTGCAAGTGGTGTCGGATATACTCGGTAGAGGTTAATGCGTCTCCGGCCATAGTTTCTCTCAACGTCCTAAAGGTTAGTAGTTATCAAAACTTTACATATAACGGCGCCAGGATGTTGCACATCATGGCTGCCAAAAAGGTTAAAAACACGGCAATTAAGTCAGCTTGCGGAAAACTCTTAAACAGCAAACCAAATAATGAAGCGGATAATACCATCTTCCATGTTTCACCTTTGTAAAAAGACCTGACGGCTTCTGCCGTTTGACTGGCACCAGTATATTGCCAGGCCTTTCTTACAAAATACGCATTAGGAATCGTATAAATCATGCCGCCAAACAATGCAGATAATGCGGCAGTTTCGTGTTTTAAAACCAAAAATAAACCTGCCATCAAGCAGGTTACAACACATTGAACAAAGACAATTCTCACCACTTTCGGGGTTGGAATGGTTGACTGCATACTGCCTAAATCCTCTACCAAACCAATAAATTCTTCATTCTTAAACACGAAAACAGGTGACCGATTCCAGGACCCCTGATTTTGGGTTCGCAAAGTATATTGATATTGCTATGCGGGTTCAACAACTGTGGGAAAAAATGTAGCAGAAATTTGTACATTAAATATACAAACACTAGATGTAGGGAGTAAACGGTCGTTTACCCCACTAATCCTAAGACATTAAACGAAAAAAATGTCTCGATTTAATCAAAATAGATTACTTTAAGTGACTTAAAATGCCATCCAGTTCATCCAGATTTGAATAACTGATGGTCAATTTTCCTTTGCCCTTGTCACTGTGACTGATTTTTACTGGCGATCCTAATCGTTTAGCCAAGGTTTCTTCAAGACGGGTAATATCAGGATCAACCCGTTTAGTGGATTCAGGTTTGACGGATTCACCACTTAACAGTTTTTTAACCAAGGCTTCGGTTTGTCGAACAGTTAAGCTGTCAGCAACCACTTTGCGTGCTAATTCAATTTGTTGCTGTGATTCTAAAGACAATAAAGCCCGTGCATGACCCATATCGAGATCACCGCGCTCCAATAATGTTTTGACTTCGTCTTCGAGATTCATCAAACGCAGGATATTAGTCACCGCCGTGCGTGATTTGCCAACAGCATCTGCAACTTCTTGCTGAGTCAATTCAAACTCTTCTTGCAAACGAGACAAGGCACGCGCTTCTTCAATCGGATTTAAATCTTCACGCTGAATATTTTCAATCAAGGCCATCGCAATGGCGGCTTCATCCGCCACTTCACGAATGATCGCAGGCACTTTATCCAATCCAGCCATTTGGGCCGCACGCCAGCGACGTTCACCAGCAATAATTTCATAGCCATTGGCTTTGATCGGACGAATAACAATCGGTTGCATCACACCTTGTGCTTTGATGGATGCGGACAACTCTTCTAACGAGGCGGGATCAATGTCCATTCGAGGCTGATATTTACCGCGCTGAATAAACTCCACCGGTACTTGGGTTAAGGTTCCGTCCTTAGAAAGAGAAGACTGAGAAGATTCTTCCGTAGCGACGTTGGATTTAGACGCGGATGCGCCCAATAACGCATCCAGTCCTCGACCTAAACCACGTTTTTTAGTTGCCATTGTTAAACTCTATACCTTTGCTTGCTTCTGTCCCTGATCCCTGTCCGCCGTTAAGTTATGCAGGAATCAGGGCGTCTCGTTCTTCTTTGGTTTTTCGATTGATCTCACCGGCCAGCGCCAAATAGGATTTGGCACCTTTAGAGTGGCGGTCATACATGATGACAGGCAAACCATGACTCGGCGCTTCGGCCAAACGAACGTTTCGGGGTA
Source organism: Litoribrevibacter albus (assembly GCF_030159995.1). Classification (NCBI taxonomy): domain Bacteria; kingdom Pseudomonadati; phylum Pseudomonadota; class Gammaproteobacteria; order Oceanospirillales; family Oceanospirillaceae; genus Litoribrevibacter; species Litoribrevibacter albus. Next base: position 551,146 of record NZ_BSNM01000016.1, read on the forward strand.
TAACCGTGGTATACACCTTGTCGCCAAAAAATTCATTTAGCTGTTCGGAAACGTCTCTGGTAAGGCTGCTGCGTGGATCAAACATGGTTCGAATGATGCCTTCCACTTTTAATGCAGGATTCACTCGTTCAGAAATCTGTTGGATGGTACTCATCAAAGCACTCAACCCTTCCAATGCATAATATTCACACTGCATCGGAATCACCACACCACTGGCTGCAGTTAACGCATTCACCGTTAGCATGTTTAATGAAGGTGGGCAGTCGATCAAAATGTAATCGTACAATTCCCTGACGTCGTTCAAGGTATTGCGAAGACGTAACTCTTTAAAATCACTGTCTAATAACTCGACTTCCGCTGCGGTTAAATCACCGTTGGCAGGAATTAAGTCATAACCGGCCGGCGTTTGCTTCTGAATGATATCGTAGATATGTGCATTTCCCACAAGCAGGTCATACACCGACAACTCCAAACTGTGTTTATCGACACCACTGCCCATCGTGGCATTGCCTTGAGGGTCTAAATCAATAACCAGCACTTTACGCTTAGTTGCTGTTAATGACGCGCCCAAGTTGACACAGGTAGTGGTTTTTCCCACCCCACCTTTCTGGTTTGTCACCGCAATAATTTTTGCCACAGTCAGATTCCTTAAACGAGGGTTCTCATTGCATCCAAGTCAGAGCAAGTTATGTTAGGAACAGCATTCTCTATGCCAACGAATCCAGAATCGAGGATACGTTCTACGGCCGATTAGTGTTGATCGGAAAGAATGATCAAGTGACGCTCAGCGTTCAGATTTGGGACGGTTAATGGAATAATTTGCTCCACCTTTGCCCATTCCGGCAATTCTGCCATCTCATCTTCCGGAACGACGCCTTTCATTGCAATAAAATGGCCGTCGTTAGCGAGCGTTTCACGAGCCAGTGTAACCATATCTGATAAGGAAGCAAAGGCTCTTGAAGTGACGATTTGGAATCTTTTATCTGTTTTCTGATCAGCGATGGCTTGTTCTACCCGACCATGAATCACTGTGACATTATCCAGCCCCAAACTCACTTTTGCCTGAGTTAAAAAACGGGTCTTTTTGCCATTGCTGTCCAACAGCGTAATATCCAGCTCAGGTCGGGTGATGGCCAATGGAATGCCAGGTAACCCTGGTCCGGTGCCAACGTCCAATAACGGACTGCGATTGATATGAGGAACAATCGCCAAACTATCGAGCAAGTGTTTTACCACCATCTCTTCCGGATCACGAATGGCGGTCAGATTATACGCTTTGTTCCATTTCACCAGCAGATCGATGTAATCCGCCAGTTTTTGTACTTGCTCAGCACTCAACTCCAATGCCAAACGTTCAATGCCTGTCTTCAGTTTTTGTAACAACTGCGATTCCATGAAATACCGATTCCAAATACCTAAATTGACTTACGCGCTTTGCTTTACAACGAGATCACGTTTCTTCAAATACACCAACAACAAGGATATCGCCGCCGGAGTTACCCCGGAAATTCGAGACGCTTGAGCCAAAGTAGCCGGGCGAAGCGCCTGAAGCTTGGCTTTAATTTCGTTGGACAATCCCGAGATGCCTTCGTAATCGAAATCATCAGGTAGTTTGGTATTCTCATTCTTACGAAGACGTTCAATCTCTTCCTGCTGACGCGCGATGTAACCTTCGTATTTAATCTGAATCTCCACTTGTTCCGCTACTTGTGGATCATCCGTTACCGGCTCGCCTTTCAAATCAGCGGCATCACTGTAAGTAACTTCCGGGCGCTTGACCAAATCCATCAAGGAATACTCACGAGACAACGGATTTTTCAATTTTGGATTGATACGATCCGCTTCTGGGGTATCAGGCAATACCCAGGTGGATGCCAAACGCTGGTTTTCTTTTTCGATGTTTTCACGCTTCTCACTGAACACCGCCCAACGGTGATCATCCACTAAGCCCAATTTACGTCCTTCTTCGGTAAGACGAAGATCCGCATTATCTTCGCGCAATACCAGACGATATTCTGCGCGGCTGGTAAACATACGATAAGGCTCTTTGGTGCCTAAGGTGATCAGATCATCCACCAACACGCCAATATACGCTTGATCACGGCGTGGACTCCAGGCTTCTTTCTGCTGAGCACGCAATGATGCGTTTGCGCCCGCCAACAACCCTTGAGCCGCCGCTTCTTCATATCCGGTGGTACCGTTAATCTGGCCCGCAAAGAACAAACCATTGATGTGTTTGGTCTCTAAAGACGCTTTCAAATCCTGCGGATTAAAATAATCATACTCAATAGCGTACCCAGGACGAACGATGTGTGCGTTTTCAAAGCCTTTGATGGAATGAATCATTTGAATTTGAACATCAAACGGCAAACTGGTGGAGATACCATTAGGGTACAGTTCGTTGGTCGTTAATCCTTCCGGTTCAACAAACACCTGATGCTGATCACGATCCGCAAAGCGAACTACTTTGTCTTCAATGGACGGACAGTAACGTGGTCCGACGCCTTCGATCACACCTGCGTACATAGGTGAACGGTCCAAACCACCACGAATAATGTCGTGGGTTTTTTCATTGGTGTAGGTGCTGTAACAGCAAATCTGTTGTGGATGCTGATCAACCGATCCTAAGTACGACATTACCGGTGTCGGAGTATCCCCCCATTGTTCGGTCATCACACTGAAATCAACCGTTCTACGATCAATACGTGCCGGTGTACCGGTTTTTAAACGATCGACGCGGAACGGTAATTCACGCAAACGTTTTGCTAACGCGATGGAAGGCGCATCACCTGCCCGTCCACCTGGGTGATTATCCAAACCAATATGGATTACTCCCCCAAGGAAGGTTCCCGTGGTGAGTACCACCGATGGCGCGAAGAATCGTACGCCCATGTTGGTCACCACACCTTCGACGGTCTCTCCGTTAACAATCAGATCATCGGCTGACTGTTGAAAAATTTGAAGATTTTCCTGGTTTTCCAGAATAGAACGGATGGCAGCTTTATACAGTTGACGATCGGCTTGTGCACGTGTGGCACGAACCGCAGGTCCTTTACGAGAATTTAATACCCGAAATTGGATACCACCCAAATCAGTGGCTACAGCCATTGCCCCGCCTAAGGCATCCACTTCTTTCACTAAGTGACTTTTACCGATACCGCCAATAGCTGGGTTACATGACATTTGTCCTAAGGTTTCAACATTATGAGTCAACAATAAAGTTTTACTGCCCATACGAGCGGCTGCTAATGCAGCTTCAGTACCAGCATGACCACCACCAACAACGATGACATCAAAACGTTCTGGAAAATCCACGTAACTTACCTCAGGAACACTTGCGGGTATAAAAGACCAAGTTATTTAGTCAATTATGATTTGAAAAGTTGGCGCATTATATAGCAAGGTTAATAAATGACCAATTTAATTTATGTGATCTTAGAAAGAATTAAGATACCTATATTTCTTCTTTTATATATAAGTGTTTTATATATATTGTTTTTTAGTTGATATTTGTTATTTATTAAGGGCCTGTTTTCTGTTGATAAGTCACTTAAGCTACTAATATTAATAGAAATTATTGTTTTATAACTAGGCTTAAAAGCTCATCATAAGCAGTGCAAAGCTATGGTATAAGTCAATGAATAACTCTAGGCTTATGCACATTACTGACTTTTCCACAAATCATCCCCTGTTCTGTGAATAACTTGTCCTGCTCTCTGCAAAGAGGTTGTTAACATTCATCAGATTCTTCAAGAATCGTCCTTAGCTTGTGCATAAAATCACATGTATAGTTCAGTCAACTTTAAAATAATTGTCTAATGTGTTGAATTATAAAGGGAATGATAAAATATATTTTTGTGGATAAAAGTATGAATAACTTAATAGCACACAAGAATGGAAGGCAGGCAGCAAAAAAGCTGCCTGAACTGAGAAAAGATTATTTACCGATGCAGAAACTGCTGAAGATGCGGCCGAGAAGATCATCGGGTGTGAATTCCCCGGTAATTTCTGATAAATGATTTTGTGCATCTTTAAGATCTTCGGCGAGTAACTCCCCTGCTCCCATCATAATGAGCTGATCTAACCCTTTCTCAATGGCGCTCGCAGCACGTTCGAGCGCATCCAAATGACGGCGACGAGCGATGAAGCCCCCTTCGGTGGTTGTCTGGAAGCCCATACTTTGCTTCAGGTGATCCCGTAACAAGTCGATGCCTTGTTGCTGCTTTGCGGACAACCGAATGACGGTTTGCTGTTGCGTATTTTGGGTTAATTCGGAAGCCTCTCCGGATTGATCTATCTTGTTACGGATGATGGTAATGGGGATTCGGGTGGGTAGTTGATGCACTAATTCCGGCCAAATCGTTTCCGGGTCATCGGATTCGGTTTCAGTACTGTCGACCATCAGCAAGATGCGATCCGCTTTTTCAATTTCTTGCCAGGCGCGTTGAATACCAATTTGCTCCACTTCATCCGGGCTTTCGCGCAGACCGGCGGTATCTATAATGTGTAGAGGCATACCGTCGATGTGGATATGTTCCCGTAAAACGTCGCGAGTGGTACCTGCGATGGAGGTGACAATTGCGCTGTCTTTACCGGATAGGGCATTTAATAACGAAGATTTGCCGGCATTCGGTCGTCCGGCAATGACTACTGTCATGCCTTCACGCATTAACGCACCTTGATTTGCTTCGGCCTGGACATCCCATAAGCTTTGCTGAATGTCTCGTAAGTCACCTTCCACTTTTCCGTCGGCCAGAAAATCAATTTCCTCTTCCGGGAAATCAATGGCGGCTTCCACATAGATACGTAGTTGAATTAACGATTCCACCAATCCATTGACGCGTTTAGAAAATTCACCCTGCAGTGATCGTAACGCACACTTCGCCGCTTGTTCGGAGGCGGAGTCAATCAGGTCCGCAATGGCCTCGGCCTGGGTTAAGTCCATCTTGTCGTTGAGGAAGGCTCGCTCAGAAAACTCGCCAGGATTGGCCATGCGCACACCGCTATTCACTATGGTGGATAGCAACATGTCCAAAATGACAGGGCCGCCGTGTCCTTGCAATTCCAGAACGTCTTCTCCGGTAAAGGAATTCGGGCCAGGAAAGAATAAAGCGATACCCTCATCGATCTGTTGACCTTCAATACTATAGAAAGGGCCGTAATGGGCGTATCTCGGTTTGAGCTCTTTCTGGGTCAATTGTTCTGAAAGGGCTTTGGCTTTCGGGCCTGAAATACGGATGATGCCGACGCCTCCTCGACCGGGGGCGGTGGCTTGTGCGGCGATGGTGTCTTCAGTGTAGAGTTTGGACATTGGTATGGTATCTTCGGATAGAGTCTTTAATGGTAGGTATTCTATATCATTTTTGATGGGACAATAAAAAAGGCTCCCGAAGGAGCCTTTTCAGCGGTTAATCCAATTAACCGGCAATTTGTTTGTTGATGTACCACTGTTGGGCAATCGACAAGATGTTGTTCACCAACCAGTACAATACCAAACCAGCCGGGAAGAACATGAAGAAGAAGGTGAACATGATCGGCATCATCTTCATTACTTTCGCCTGAGTTGGGTCTGGCGGTGTTGGGTTCAGTGATGTTTGAATGAACATGGTCACACCCATCAGGATTGGTAGGATGAAGAACGGATCTTTCACAGACAAGTCCATAATCCACAACATGAATGGCGCCTGACGGATCTCTACACTCTCCAGCAATACCCAGTACAAGGCAATAAATACCGGCATTTGAACCAGAATAGGTAAACAGCCACCCAGTGGATTGATCTTTTCTTTCTGGTACAGCGACATCATTTCCTGAGACATCTTCTGACGATCATCGCCATAACGCTCTTTCAGTTCTTGCAGCTTAGGAGCTACACGGCGCATGTTGGCCATTGAACGATAAGATGCAGCGGATAGCGGGAAGAACGCGGCCTTAATTACGATGGTTACCAGAATAATTGCCAAGCCCCAGTTTTGAACCAAACCGTGGAAGATATTCAATAGCCAGAACAAAGGTTGAGCCACGAACCACAACCAACCGTAATCTACGGTTAGTTCGAGGCCATCGGAAATTTCACCTAAACGATCCTGAATTTTAGGGCCGGCATAGAATTGCAGACCAACCGTTTCACTCGCGCCAGGTGCAACACTGAAACGGTTACCCGTCATGCCAATGATGTAAAGCCCCTGATTCTTAAGAACACGAGTTTGATAGGTGTATTCTTCTTTTGAAACCGGCACCCAAGCACTTACGAAGTAGTGTTGAAGCATGCCTAACCAGCCGCCTGGGATCTTATCTTTGAAGTTGCCTTCATCCATGTCATCAAACGAAATTTTGGTATATGGCTGATCTTTGGTATAAAGCGCCGCACCTAGATAAGCTTGCATACCCATTGAGGTTCCCTTGCTTGGGTCCGGGCTTTTATCACGCTTGATCTGTGCAAAGACGTTAGCATTCCATTCAGTGTCGGTTTGGTTATCCACAATGTGTTCAACCTGAACCAAGTATTCACCACGGGTGAAGATATAACGCTTGGTGATCGAAATATTGTCTTTGGAATAGGTCAAATCAACACTCAGCGTGTCTTCGCCGTCTGCCAGACGGTATTCGTTCTCAGCCGTTTGGTAGACAGGACGGGTTTTGGATGACTTATCCGGACCATCTTTACCAATCAAACCGGATTGAGCGGTATAAGTACGAACGGCCGTTTGTTCCATCAGTCTCAGCGGTGTGTCTTTTTGCTCAAGAGATACAGGATATTGCGGAAGTTGAACTTCAATGATATCGCCGCCCTGAGTATCAATCAGTATTTCCTGAGTGTCGGTGACAACTCGAATCACACGGCTGGTGCGTTCTTTGGTTTCATTGAGTGGCGTTGCTTCTGGTTCTTCAACCACTGTTGGCACATCACTGTTGTGTTCTGTTACCGTATCTTCTGCTGGTAAGGCTGTTGAGGTATCTGCAACCACCGCAGATGAGGAAACTTGCTGGGTTTGAGCAGGTTGTCCATAGTCTTCATTCCACTGGAGAACCAGCATATACGAGACAATGGCTAAACCCAGAACCAATGCGATTCTTTGAAAATCCATAATGTAGGCCAAACTTCTGTTGTCTATGAGTTCGTGAAAGCAGTTGGACACTCTTTAGTAGTTACAAACAACTTAGTAATACAAACAGTGCAATCGCTTTCGATGAAAAGCGCACATTTTATTCATTTGTCACACGAAGAGCCAGAAATAAGGTAAGAAATCCGGAGATTGGCTAAAAATTAATCGTGTTTGTCTGATTTCAGCGCTTTCTTGTGTTGCTCTGACAGCTTATGCCAAGCGTAGTTACAGAATTTGGTGATGGCGAGATTTTCTTTGGTACCTAATCCAGGACGAGCAATAAAGACGATGTCGACGCTAGGTAATTTGTGTTGATTGAGGCGGTAGTTGTCTCGCATAACACGTTTAATGCGATTTCGATCAACTGCAAGTTTGACTTTCTTTTTGGCGATGACAAAGCCAAGTCGAGGATGAGAGAGAGAATTTGGAGTGGCGATGAAAACGCCGAGGGGACCAGAAACTTTGAACTGAGAGTGGCTAAAGACCTGGTTATAGTCCCTTCCGGTTAAGAGTCTTAACTGTTTGGGATAACTATAACCAGACATGTAAGCAAAAACTGTAATTAAACAGTTAGAGACTTACGACCTTTAGCGCGACGAGCTGCAAGGACTTTACGGCCGTTTGCAGTTGCCATACGTGCACGGAAACCGTGGGTACGCTTACGCTTTAGTACTGATGGTTGAAAAGTTCTTTTCATAGCTAGCTACCTATTTAAGGCAAATTTAATGTATACATTTCAAATTTGAGGGCGTGAATTCTAGAGAAAACTGAACAAAGAGGCAAGTAGGGATTAAAAAATATTCAATATCTCTGATAAAAAGTCTTCAAAGGCATCGAATCAGGACTGAATTAATGCGTAGGTTCCCTCTAGACGACAGCCCGGCCCTTTGTCTGTTTTTACTTCAATTTCAACGGTTAAGCGCGCTTTGCCCTTTTCTTTATACGTCTCGATAAACTGATTGAACTGAGCTTGGTCCATTTTTGCTTGAGCGACCAAATCGGTTGCTACCGGCTTTTGGTAGACAATGTGCGCTTCTGCAATCACTAGATCGCCTTGCGGTAACCACTGATCGCTGACCTGAGTATGGATTAAACTCCAGCCGGTCAGTAACGCCAAGGAAGATAAACTGCCGCCAAATGCGGTACCGTGCATATTACTGTTATTACTTAACGGGGCTTTCAGGGTAAGTGAGTGCTTACCTATGTCAATCACTTCGACGCCCATTGCCTTGGCAAGAGGAATGTTGTCGTAAAGGTATTCTTTGATTTTTTCTTTATTCATGTGTACCTGCCTTTAGTGTGTTGGCAAGTATATCGATAACTGAGGCAATAACGAAATGATGCTGCTCAGGATATGTAATTTTTAATCCGGAGAGGTCACCGTTGCCATCACTATGCCCATTTCAACCCACAGTGTTACTTGATAGCCGTTGAGGTAGTGAGTGATGGCTTGCTCGCCTTTTTCTATGTCTGGTAAGCCACTGAAGGTTTCCGGACTGTAAGCCGTTTGATACAGGGTGGTGACTTCATCCTGTTGATTTTTATAACGAATTTGTACCGCATTGAGACTGCCGATGGAGCAATATCGGCCACCGATTAATTGGCCGTTCGGAGTAAAATAATGAGAAAGATACGGACGGAAATCGAGCATGGAAAAATACTTTACCAGCTCTTCGAAGCGATCGGTTTTAATTTCCAGCGGTTTCAGTTTTCGATGATTGAAGATGATTTCTTCTGCGATATCACGTACCAAATCATTGGTGTTATACACAGAAGCAACTTCGGAAGTGTGTTGTTCAAGGGTTTGTAACTGTTTTTGGTATTGGTATTTCGAGAGCAAATGACCGCTGACGAAGCCGATAATCAGAGTGCCAAACAAGGCCGCTGCTAACCCAAATGCACGCTTTTTACCCTGATCATCGGAGCGCTGGGAGGACTTATCCACCGGTTGTTCCGGTTGATAACTGCGCTGGAGATGATTCAAACCTGATCGCTGCTCTTCGCTTAACTGGGTTTGTTGGTAGTGGGCTTTAAGAGCCTCTTTTAGCGTCTTTTTTTCGGTCATGTAAATTATCTGATATTAAACAAACTCGCTTGTGTCGCTGAATTTCTGGCGGCAAATTGATCGGCTTTCTTGCGGATGCGATGCAGTTTAGAAAGCAATGTGCCTCTTGGCTTTCCGGTCACGTCCGACAGTTCCTGAACGGTGTAGCCTTCAACCGCCCAATAATAAAGTAATTCATTTTCTTCCGCATTGAGAAGCGCTGTAAAGGCAGACACTTCTTGTTCATTAATTAATATGTCGTCCAGACATAGGGTGTCCATTCCGACCAGGTTATCCACAACTGAGGTATTTTGCTCTTCATCATTGGAACTCTTGGCATGGGTGACATCTTCGAAGGCAACTTCTTTTTGATGTGCCGACGATTTTAAGTGATCAATAAACGCATTCTTTATGGATCGCTTGAGATAGGCCATTACTTCTTGCTTGGGCGAATTCATACGTAGATAGCGCTCCACACAAGTGTAAACCAAATCGTACGCATCATCGGTGTTGCGAGTGAGTGAATAAGCGTATTGAAACAGTTTATTCAGTTGTTGTTCATTAAACATCAGAGATCCCCTCCCAGGTGTCTATGCTTATTTGTCATGGTGTTTTTATTAAGCATGTAACTGAGAGTTCGGAGATGTTATTCAGTTCCCTAATGCGTTAGACGAATGACGAAAGGCTTTGATTGCAGCCTGTTAAGCCTGAGAGGGGATGCCAACCCAAAAGGGTTGGCAACTTAAAAAGATTAGTCTTGTTTGGAGAGGAAACTTGCAATGGCTTTATCTAAGCTCATCAGTCCTTGCTCGATGTCTTCATCCGGGATGATTAACGACGGGGCCAGACGCATAACGTTAGGGCCTGCAACCAGAACCATCAGGTTTTGCGACAAGGCTTCGGTTAATAAATCTTTGGCTTTGCCATGATAGGCTTCTTTCAGTTCACAGCCAATCAACAAGCCTGAACCGCGAATATCAGAGAAGATTTTATGGCGCTCATTGATTCGATCTAAACCGTCCATGAACTTACGATGCTTGGTTTTGACGTTATCCAACAGCTGACGATCAGAAATAATGTCGACCACAACTTCTGCGACCGCACAGCCTAATGGGTTACCGCCATAGGTGCTGCCGTGAGTACCGACCACCAAGGATTTGGCGATTTCGGTAGTGGTTAACATCGCGCCAATCGGGAAACCGCCACCAATGCCTTTGGCTGTGGTCAGAATGTCAGGAATCACATCGACGTTCTGATAGGCGTATAACTCACCGGTACGACCTGCGCCGGTTTGAATTTCATCAAAGATCAATAACGCATTGTGCTTATCACACAATTCACGCAAACCTTTTAGGAAATCTTTCGACGCGGATTTAACACCGCCCTCTCCTTGAATCGGTTCGATGATCACAGCACAGGTTTTCTCTGAAATCAGAGCTTCCACTGAGGCCAGATCGTTATACACCGCGTGGTCGATATCGCCAGGTAATGGTCCAAAGCCATCCGAATACTTAGCTTGGCCGCCGGCAGATACAGTAAACAAGGTTCGTCCGTGGAATGAGTTCTCGAACGAAATGATTTGTGTTTTCTCCGGGCCAAAGTGGTCGTAGGCGTATTTACGCGCCAGCTTTAATGCCGCTTCGTTGGCTTCTGCTCCGGAGTTGGCGAAGAATACTTTTTCTGCAAAGGTTAATTCGGTGAGCTTTTGGGCTAATCTCAATGCAGGTTGGTTGGTCAAGACATTACTGACGTGCCAAAGATTTTCCGCTTGCTGTTGCAGTCGTTGAACTAACTTAGGATGACAATGGCCCAGACACGAGACGGCAATTCCACCGGCTAAGTCAATGTATTCATTGTTGTTTTCGTCCCAGATTCGGCTGCCTTTTCCTCGTACAGGAATGATTGGAAGCGGAGAATAGTTAGGAACCATGACATCGTCAAATGTCGATCTGTTCGTCATCTTATACAGACCTCAATAATCAAAACGTTAGTTAATGGATGACTGTTTGGGAGTGTTGCTTACCGACGGTGAGATCCGGTTTTCAGGGAGTATCATTGAGATTGATGCCTGGAATCGGAGAGGATGGAAAAGATACCCCATGTTGGTACATGGTGGTGGTTGGATACGCACAATAATCGGCTGAGTACCATCCTCCTGGTCGGTGATTACTGCTTAGTCCCACGCCGCCGTAGGGGGCTGCCCCACTCACGCCAGTAATCGGTTGGTTCCAGTTAACTACACCCGATTGGATTGTGCAATCAAATTCATCAAATTGCGCTTGATTATCACTAATTAAGCCTGAGGTCAGGATGTACTTACTTTGGTTAGCAAGTTCAATGGCTTGCTCGAAGTGTTGATAGCGATGAATTTGAAGAATCGGACCAAAGATTTCTTCATCAAAGGGCTCTTTTAAGGTACTGATATCGAGCAGACCGGGGCTCATAAATGCGCTTTTTTCATCGGCCTGATGAGCACTGAGCAAGACATTGGCACCTTTGGACAGTAACAGTTGTTGTTGCTTGAGTATCTGTTTGACGGAAGCAAGATTAATGACCGGCCCCATCAACGGCGCAGGTTGTTCGTCATAATGGCCAATCATCAGCAGGTGACACTGCTCGATTAATTGTTCCACCATCTGATCACCCAATGCCGAATCAGGTAAATAGAGACGCCGGGCATTGGAACAGCGTTGGCCCGATGAGATAAAACTGGAATGTAAAATGTGGTAGAGAGCCGCCTTCAGGTTGGAAACATCTCCAATGATCAGCGGGTTGTTGGCGCTCATATTGAGACACACCAGTTTGTCGGGGGTCATTGCCAGGGTTTGATTTATCTCGATACCTACCGATGTCGTGCCCGTAAAGAGAACGCCGTTTATATCCGGGTGCTGTACCAACGCCTGCCCTACTTTTTTGTCTCCCTGAAGAAGATTTAAGACACCATCCGGCAGTCCAGTGCTTTGCCACAGTTGTGCTAATAAATCAGAGACTTTCGGCGTTCGTTCACTGCCTTTAAATACAATGCAATTGCCCGCCAGTAAGGCTGGAATAATGTAACCGGTGGCAATGGACGCAGGAAAAGAAAATGAGGTGATTACAGCCAACGCGCCATGTGGGCGATGTCTCAGTTGTAGATGCCCTCCGGATGTCGCCATGACCCGCTCACCGGTACGTTGAAGATAGGCTTCGAAGGCCAGTTCTGCCTTGTTTTCAACGGCCTGAACTTCCAGTTGTGCTTCCCAATACGGTCGTCCGGTGTCATGACAGATGGCTTCAATTAAGGCAGATTTGTGTTGTTTTACGGCTTGTTCGAAACGGTGTAAATAGGTCAGACGATCGGTGATATTTAGTTTACGCCAGGGTTCAAATGCATTGCGGGCAGCCTGTATCGCCTGATCTACCTGGTTTGTGTTGGCACTGAGTCCTTCCCAAATAATGTTTTGGGAAGCGGGTTCGCGGGAGACGATGGACTCCCCCAAACCTACTTGCCATTGCCCATTGATCAATAAATCGTGACAGGCTTTCATGGTGCACCTAGGTTAATACATCTGCATCTTTTGCATAGAGACTAGCAACTGTAACAGTCTGCTGCTCAAGTTTGAGCTGCTCAATAACATCGGATGGGAGGTGAATTTGGTTGTCTTCTATCTGGTAGTTGAACGTGAGTTTGCATCTGAAATTTTCACGCGCTTGATTGCACAGTAATAACGGTGGTTGCTCGGAAGGCAAATTCTCTGCTTCCTTGGCAACGGCAGTAAGGTTTTTTGCCTGTTTAATCAATCTCAGATCATCGACGTAGGCTTCCACAACCGGGCCGCCATCGAAAATCGCCACATAGTTTTCATAACGTAAGCCCTCTTGTTTAAGCATTTCCAGAGCGGGCTGGGTATTGGGGTGGACTTTGCCGATACAGTTTCTTGCCGACTCACTCAGTAAGTGGCTGTAGACCGGATATTTAGGCATTAACTCGGCAATGATAGAGCGCTGACCCCGACCGGTGAGGAAGTCGATGCGTTCAAACTCCATATTGAAAAATTTCTTACCGAGGTCGTCCCAAAATGGCGAATGGCCTTGTTCGTCATTGAAACCACGCATTTCGGCAAAGAGTTTCTGACCAAACAATTCCCGAAACTGACGAATGAACAGGAATCGACAGCGACTCAACAGCGGTCCGTTTTTATTCGCTCGTGCATCGGGGTGAACCAACAGTGAACAGAGTTCGGAATAGCCGATCTGATCGTTGGTAAGAAATAAGGTGGGGGTGTTGGTGTAAATGTCGATGTCCCGACATGCATGCACCATCTGACTGACCCGATAAGTGTACCAAGGTTCATCCCAACCGATGGAGGCTTCAATACCACACACTCCGAGCGCACGATCCTGATCATCGGCCAAGACAAAAATATAGCTGGCTTGGTGTTGGGGAATCTTTTGTTGAAAGGATTGCACGGCGCGATCAATTTTTTGTGCCAAGAAATCCCGATCCGCCGGAAGACTGTTCATTCCAACGCCTGCTGCAATGGCCAGATCATAGAGGGCATCTATGTCTTTGTGAGCAATGGGGCGAACGATCATAGTGCGTCCTCCCCTACGTGTGCTGGAACCGTACGAATCCATTCTTGTGGAGTAATGTTCAATACGTCGTCAATGGATTCGAGGCTCCATTCGTTTTCAAAATTACTGTAGATAGCCATTGGGTGATGTTTTTGGGTGTTCATTAGAATACAAGGCTGGGGACTCGGTTGAAGCTGCTCCAGACGAAGGCGTGCATTTTCATTGAAGGTATGACCTGAGTTATTGGTGCAGATCAAACACGGACCGCCATCGAAAATGTCCAGATGTTGAGAGGGGGAAAAACCTTCTCTCAAGAAAATTTGGTAATAATCCAGTAGATCTTGCTGAGGTTCTCCCAAGGTCGCCTGGGTGGTGTTGGACAGTAAGTTTTTATACAGCGGATGATTCGGCATCAGTTGTGCAATCAGTGCCTTGTCTTCGATGCTGGCATGATAACAGGCTTCTTCCAGAGTCATTTGAAAAAAATGTTGACCCAGATCCCGCCATAACGGGGATTGATCCCGCTCGTCTTTAAAGCCCGGAAATTCAATTAATAACGATGGGCAAAACAGTTCGGTATGTTCTGCCATATATAGCAGCGCCCCTTGCACCAACAAGCTAATGGCTTTGCTGTTTCTGTGTTCTGATGCAATGGTCATCGCGTGCAGCTGTGATAAGCCGGCCAACTCGTGCGATTGATACAACACCGGAATGTCTTGTTTAACTTTCAAGCGATAACTGGCGTTGATCAGTGTTTCTTGGCGATAGCTGTAAAACGGTTCTTTTTGGCCGGTGTAAGGTTCAATGGCAATGGTGCCAATCACGGACGGTGTTTGATCCGGATGGTTTGTGTAGCACAGTACCCATAAATAGTTGGACGCAAGTTCTTCTTTTCGAAGGCTTTGAATCGATGATGAGGCGCTGTTGTGAGGTTGTCTGAAGGCTTCTTCGCTCTGTTGAATCATTAAACGAAGGTGATGCGCTTCTTTGGGTAAACTGGCCTGTCGCTTACCTTGATTACAGGCCAACACCAGGATGGCGTCTAAATCCGATTGTTTCGCAGGTCTAAGAGAATACATCTATCAGTCTCTATGTCTGTTTGTCTTGTGAATATAGAGTGTAGTTCAGATGAGTGGTCATACGAAAGGCTTGACTGGAATTCTGTTTATATGTTTGTTGGTAATCTTGTGGATAACATATGGATAACATGTTCTTAATAAGTTGCTAACTATGATAACTGTATGAAAAATAATAATAAAATATTTATATTGTAGTTTTTCGTAATGAAAAATAATTGTGGATATCCGTGTTGGTAGAGCGGATTTTTGTTGTCTCTGGGCTATAGTTTTAGGTACAATTTCGCGGCTGTATTGATCCTGGAGTTTGTTGTGTCTGTTGAGCTATGGAAGCACTGTTTAGGCTGCCTTGAGAATGAACTGCCTTCTCAACAATTTAATACCTGGTTACGACCACTAGAGGTCGAAGGCGATGAAAAAGAACTGATTATCATTGCCCCGAACCGATTTATTCGGGATTGGGTGTCTGATAAGTTTTTGAGTCGCATCAGTGGTCTGATGATGGAGTTTTCAAACTCGGCACCTCCACGTCTGACGTTTGAGGTTCGCCAGGGTGGACGAGCAAACTTTGGAATGGCACGCCCTACTCGCGGCGCGCCACAGAATCGTTTTACACAACCAGCCATGTCCAACGCCAATGCAGCACCAGCGATGGATCACGAGCCGAACTTCACTCCGCCTCAAGGAATGTACGCGAGTCAGCGGACACCAAATTGGTCTTCTGACGTTCAAGAGCATGCTCAACATAATGAGGGATCGTCGGACTCGGATATCAGTGTTGAATCGGCTATGCAAAACCTGGCGTCGTCAGAACCTCAGGAATTTTCTGGCTCTCAATACGAAGACAACAGATCACACTACTCATCGCACTCTTCCAATACTCAGGCAATGCCTGCGTACGCCTCGGTGCTTGAGAACACCTCGGCGATCGTTCATTCCTCCGGTCAAAGTTTTGGGGCCAGCTCGTATTCGAATTCAAATCCGAATGCGATGATGCAGAATCCGATGTCTGCAGCGAGAGAGTCCAATGCGGCAATTAAATCGCAAGCGTATGAAACCAATCTCGATCGTAATCTAACCTTTGAAACCTTTGTTGAAGGTAAATCGAATCAGTTGGCGTTGGCTGCATCGCTACAAGTAGCGGAAAGCCCGGGCGGAAGCAACAACCCCCTCTTTCTGTACGGTGGCGTAGGGTTGGGTAAAACCCATTTGATGCAAGCCATCGGGAATTACATGCTGCAAAAGAATCCGAACGCGCGGATTCTGTATTTGCGATCTGAACAGTTTGTAGCTGACATGGTGCGTGCGTTGCAGCTAAACGCGATCACCGAATTCAAGCGCTATTACCGTCAGGTGGATGCGTTACTAATTGATGATATCCAATTTTTCTCGGGCAAAGAGCGTTCTCAGGAAGAATTCTTCCATACCTTCAGTGCTCTGCTGGAAGCGGGTCAACAAGTGATCATGACCTCTGATCGTTTCCCGAAAGAGATCGACGGCGTGGATGATCGTCTGCGTTCTCGTTTTGGCTGGGGTCTGACATTTGCCGTTGAGCCGCCAGAACTCGAAACGCGTGTGGCGATTCTGAAGAAAAAAGCGGAAGAACAACGGGTTGATCTGAAAGATGAATCGGCCTTCTTTATTGCCCGACGAATTCGTTCCAACGTTCGTGAGCTGGAAGGCGCGCTTAAACGAGTGATTGCGAATGCTCACTTTACCGGCAGCGAAATTACGCCTGACTTTATTAAAGAGTCATTGAAAGATTTGCTGGCGCTTCAGGATAAACAGGTCAGCATTGATAATATTCAGAAGACTGTGGCGGATTATTTCGATATTCGTCAAAAAGATATTAATTCCAAACGACGCACGCGTTCCATTGCGCGGCCACGTCAGATCGCAATGACCCTTGCAAAAGAGCTTACCAATCACAGCTTGCCTGAAATTGGTGAAGCTTTTGGTGGGCGAGATCACACTACCGTGTTGCATGCGTGTCGTAAGATTAACCAACTCAAAGCCTCTGATGCCGACATGGCTGATGACTACGGTAAGTTAATCCGAATGTTGACGTCGTAATTGCTCGTCACTTTCAAATGTGATTTGTGTTCAAACAAGATCGTTTTAAAACCGATTGTGATGTTAAAAGCTTATTGGGCGGATCATCTATACTTCTGATGATTGGCGTAATGCGACTTAATCCGTTTCAATAAGATGCATCGGTCTGTGTTTTAGTGAATAATAGAAACCATATTTTTTAGATAAAAAGAGAGCGGGAGCTAATGAAATTTACGATTTCCAGGGAAGCTCTATTACGTCCCCTTCAGTTAGTTGCAGGGGTAGTTGAGCGAAGACATACACTGCCTATTTTGTCGAACATCTTGATGGTCTTAGAAGATGGCCAATTAAAGATGACAGGAACGGACCTAGAAGTGGAATTAGTGGGTGCCTTAACACTAGAGGAAGCTGGTGAGTCTGGTCAGATTACGGTTCCTGCTCGTAAGCTACTGGATATCTGTAAGTCGCTACCCGACCAATCTGTGATTGAGTTTTCAACGGACGGTGCCAAAGCTCAGGTAAAAGCTGGGCGCAGCCGTTTTGTTTTGGCAACTTTGCCCGCAGATGATTTTCCGAATGTAGAGGAAAGCCAGGCGGATTTGAACTTCACCATGAAAGCGGAAGATCTTAAAAGTCAGTTTGATCAAACCAGCTTTGCTATGGCCCAGCAAGATGTTCGTTATTACCTAAACGGCATGCTGTTGGAAGTCTCTCAAGGTGTGGTTCGCACGGTAGCAACGGACGGTCACCGTTTGGCGATGTCTGACAGCACTGCCGATGTTGCTTGTGAAAAGAAACAGGTTATTGTCCCTCGTAAAGGGGTAATCGAACTGCAGCGCTTGCTGGGTGAAAGTGATGATCTGATTTCTGTGACGGTGGGAACTAACCACATTCGCATTGGTGCCGGTGACTACTTATTTACCTCTAAATTGGTGGAAGGTAAATTCCCTGATTATGAGCGTGTTGTTCCTAAAGGTGGCGACAAGACCTTGTGCGGATCACGACAAGAACTGCGTCAGGTATTCCAGCGTACAGCGATTCTATCCAATGAAAAGTATCGTGGTGTTCGTTTGATTGCTGAAGACGGATCGTTACAAGTTATTGCGAATAATCCGGAACAAGAGCAAGCGGAAGAAACCGTTAGCGTTGACTTTGAAGGTGAGCGTTTAGAGATTGGTTTCAACGTGACTTATCTTTTGGATGTGTTGAATGCCTTATCGGGTGAGCAAATCAAAATGACCTTATCCAATCCAAACAGCAGTGCTTTGGTTGAGGACTTTGATGGTGGTAGTTCGGTGTACGTTGTTATGCCGATGAAACTGTAATTAGTTCCACATATTCGAAGTTGAAAAGGCCGGGGATTTCCCCGGTTTTTTTATGTCCAGAAAACAGTGCTTTTAACTCTCTCGAAATACCACCCCAATGGGTAGGGTTCAATCTACCTTGCTTCTTGCCCCGTCGGTCAGAAATGACCTGTTTATTAGTCACTATCTTTCTATAATTTATAGGATGGTAAGAGAAAGTGTCATTGCTCAATATTGAATGCTGCTTTCATTCTTACTCTACGTTTAAGTAGTAGAACAAAGAACCTCGCAACAAAAATAATTACTGAGGACACAAATATGAATGCTATGACTCAATGGGCAGCTCGCTTTGCGGTTGCTATTTCTCTCTCTATTATCAGTACAACAGCATCGGCTTGGTGTTGGTTTTTTTGTAGTGATGACAGCGACTACGCTAAAACCAGATACCCTATCGTATTAGTTCACGGTATGTTGGGGTTCGATAGTGTTTTGGGTATGGATTACTTTTATGGCGTGGAATCTGCGCTTGAAGACAAAGGTGCACGTGTTTATCCCGTTCAGGTAACTGCGTTGGATTCATCGGAAGCGCGTGGTGAAGAGTTGCTTGCTCAGGTTCAGCAGATCCTTGCTGTAACAGGTGCCAGCAAAGTGAACTTGATTGGTCACAGTCACGGTGGTCCTACTGCGCGTTATGTGGCTTCGGTTCGCCCAGATTTAGTTGCATCTGTTACCAGTGTCGGTAGTCCGCATAAAGGGTCTGATGTTGCTGATCTTGTACAAGACATTTCTGACGGTAGTCAGGTAGTAACGGTTGCAGTAAGTGCTGTGGTAAATGGCTTGGGCAGCTTGATCAACTTGTTATCCAATAACCCAACGGATAACGGTCAGGATTCTTTGGCAACTCTAGAATCGCTTAACTCTGAAGGGGCTGCGGCGTTTAATGCTCAATATCCGGAAGGTATTCCTTCGAGCTATTGTGGTGAGGGTGACTACGTAGCATCAAACGGTGTGCGTTATTACTCATGGAGTGGTACATCGCCTTACACGAACGTATTCGATCCAGCAGACCCATTCCTGTTATTGGCTTCAGGTGCATTTGCACTTAAGTCAGGTGAAGCGAACGATGGTCTTGTGGGTCGTTGCAGTTCTCACTTGGGTGACGTGATTCGTGATAACTACTCAATGAACCATTTGGATGAAATTAATGGGTTTGTGGGTATCCATCACTTGTTTGAAACAGACCCTGTGACTGTTTACGAGCAGCAAGCGAACCGTCTAAAGAATGCTGGTCTGTAAGCTTGGTTCGTTGTTATACAGATTGATTACATAAGAGAGTAAGAAGCAATCTTCTCTTGCCCTCTTCCGATGTTCGATCAATCCAAAAGAAAATCCCTATATCAGTGAAATGGTGTAGGGATTTTTTTTGCCCATTGGTAAAATGGTTGTCACTTTATATAGGATGAAAGGACACCCCACTCTATGCTAATTACTCAACTTAAGATTGATGGATTACGCAATCTTAGTGGCTGCTCTGTGACCTTTGATCCCGTTAAAAAAGTCTCTCTATTTATAGGTAATAATGGTGCAGGAAAGACCAGTGTTTTAGAGGCTATTCATTGTTTGGCTACAGGCAATAGCTTCAGATCAACGTCCATAAAGCATCTTGTTACTCAATCACAACCTGCCTATACGATCTTTTCTAAATCCAGTTTGGCTTCTTCAGAAACCGACTTCTCTATTGGGGTGACTAAAAATACCGATGGTAAAAGTGAGGCTCGGTTGAATGGCGAGAAAATTAAATCACAAGAAACCATTAGTTCTTTGTTGCCGGTGATTGTGCTTGAACCTGGCTCGTTTGATCTGGTGATCGGTAGCCCTGAGTACCGTCGTCGTTTCATGGACTGGGGAGTGTTTCACGTGAAACATGAGTTTTGGTCCATTGCTGCTCGATTCAAAAAAGCTGCCAAACAACGTAATTCCCTGCTCCGTTCTCAATCAAACCTGACACTGATTCGCTCCTTTACTCGTCAGTTGGTCGACTTTGCTGAACAGATGTCGATGGCGCGTTTGGAATACTTCAATGAATTAAAGTCAGAATTTGAACGGGTTGTAGCGCAATTAACTGATTTAGAAAATGTTGAGATGAGATATAATAGGGGTTGGTCAAAAGAATTAGATTACGCTGATTACCTGGACGCCAACTTAGAAAAAGACAGAGAAGCTGGTTATACCCGTTATGGTCCACATCGGGCTGATTTGGTGATACGAGTGAATGGTCTTCCGGTTAAGGAAGTACTCTCTCGTGGTCAATTGAAGCTGCTGGTCTGTGCTTTGGTATTGGCACAATGCCGACTTTTTGAACGGCATGGAAACAACGAAACACTGCTGTTACTTGATGATTTGCCTTCCGAATTGGATGAGGAACATCGAAATAAGGTCCTACAAGAACTTATAGCCATGGGGCGTCAGGTTTTTATGACCTCCGTAGATGTGAACGGTTTTAGCAAAGAGATTCTGGATCAAACGCAAGTGTTTCACGTGAAACAAGGGAAGATAACAGCAAGCACGCATTAATGTGCTAAGAGGAATGTTATGTCAGAACAAGAATATGATTCGTCCAGTATTAAGGTCTTAAAAGGTCTAGATGCTGTAAGAAAAAGACCGGGTATGTACATTGGTGATACTGATGATGGTACGGGTCTACACCACATGGTGTTTGAGGTGGTGGATAACTCCATCGATGAAGCGTTAGCAGGTCACTGTAGTGACATCAAAGTGATGATCCACCCTGACGAGTCGATCAGTGTATCTGACGATGGCCGTGGAATTCCTGTCAATATCCATGAAGAGGAAGGTGTATCAGCGGCTGAAGTTATTCTTACCGTACTGCACGCCGGTGGTAAGTTTGATGATAACTCCTATAAAGTTTCTGGTGGTCTTCACGGTGTAGGTGTTTCTGTTGTAAACGCCCTATCTGAAAAACTAAAACTGACTATCCGTCGTCAAGGTAAAATTTGGGAACAAGAATACGTTCACGGTGTACCAAAAGAGCCTCTTAAAGCGGTAGGTGACTCTGAGGTGACGGGGACTGAAATTCATTTTAAACCGTCTGCTGAGACCTTTACCGGTATCGAATTCAGCTATGATCACTTGGCGAAGCGTCTTCGTGAACTGGCCTTCTTGAACTCTGGCGTGGGTATCATTCTTAAAGACTTGCGTACCGGTAAGGAAGAAGTCTTTAAATACGATGGTGGTTTGGAAGCTTTCGTTAATTATTTGAATACCAATAAGACAACCATCAACTCCGTATTCCACTTCAACAATGAGCGTGAAGATGGGATCTCGGTGGAAGTTGCGTTGCAGTGGAATGATAGCTTCTCCGAAAACATCTTCTGTTTTACCAACAACATCCCTCAACGTGATGGTGGTACTCACTTGGCTGGTTTCCGTGCAGCATTGACGCGAACCTTGAACCAGTACATTGAGAAAGAGCAACTACAGAAGAAGCAGAAAGTAGCGACCACTGGTGATGATGCTCGTGAAGGTTTGACTGCGATTATTTCTGTTAAAGTGCCCGATCCTAAGTTCTCTTCTCAGACAAAAGATAAGCTGGTGTCTTCGGAAGTGAAGACTGCGGTTGAGCAGGAAATGGGTGCCAAGCTGGTTGAATTCCTGGAAGAGAATCCGAACGAAGCTAAGCAAGTCGTACAGAAGATGGTAGACGCAGCAAGAGCCCGTGAAGCGGCTCGTAAAGCCCGTGAAATGACGCGTCGTAAAGGAGCGCTGGACATTGCCGGTTTGCCAGGTAAGTTGGCCGACTGTCAGGAGAAGGACCCTGCCCTTTCTGAAATCTACCTGGTGGAGGGTGACTCTGCAGGTGGTTCTGCCAAGCAAGGACGTGACCGTCGAACGCAAGCGATTCTGCCTTTGAAAGGTAAGATTCTGAACGTTGAAAAAGCACGCTTTGATAAGATGCTGTCGTCGGCGGAAGTTGGAACTCTGATCACGGCGTTGGGTTGTGGTATTGGCCCTGAAGAGTTTGATGCGGATAAGCTGCGTTATCATCGTATCATTATCATGACCGATGCCGACGTGGATGGCTCGCACATCCGTACCCTATTATTGACCTTCTTCTTCCGGCAAACACGTGAGTTGTTGGAACGAGGTCACATCTATATTGCGCAGCCTCCACTGTATAAAGTGAAGAAAGGTAAGCAAGAACAGTACATCGACAGTGAAAAAGATTTGGAAAATTTCCTTGTTCAAATCGCACTGGATAACTCTTCTTTGCATATCAACCAGGATGCACCTGGTATCAAAGGTGAAGCTTTACAATCCATCGTTGATAAATATCGTGCAGTGATGAATACCATTGACCGCCTGGATCGAGTTTATCCTAAGAAGATGATGGAAGAGTTGATCTATCGTCCGACGGTTTCGGTAGAGAATCTAAAAGACGAAGCCTTCATGAGCAACTGGATTGATATGTTCAAGGCGAAACTGGATTCAGAAAAACGCAGTGGTACCTTGTATGAAATCAATATGCATAAAGATTCTGAGCGTGGCTTGTTCCTTCCTCAGTTGGCGGTGACGGAGCACGGACTCACCTCAAACTATGTGATTAGCCATGAGTTCTTTGAATCTCCAGAGTATGAAGCCATTGTTGAGTTGGGCAATCATATCGCTTCCCTACTTGAAGAGGGTGCGTTTGTGCAGCGTGGTGAGCGTACACAAGAAGTGACCAGCTTCAAAGAAGCACTGGAGTGGTTAATGAAAGAAGCACGTAAAGGCTTCAATATTCAGCGCTATAAAGGGCTGGGTGAGATGAACCCTGATCAGTTGTGGGAAACCACGATGGACCCGGATTCTCGTCGTATGCTTCAGGTGAAAGTAGAAGATGCGATTGCTGCGGATCAGATGTTCACTACCCTGATGGGTGATGATGTTGAGCCGCGCCGTGAGTTCATTGAGCGTAACGCACTGAATGTATCGAATCTGGATTTCTAGTTATTTAGGAATGCCCAGATAGATATAAAAAAGGCCGGTATTGTTACCGGCCTTTTTACGTTTTACTTTCGCGCTTTCTTTATGAGTTTATCGCTCGTCTTAACCTGTGATCGACGGATGTTCAAACGTCGAAGATACCTGCTCTACCCCTTCAATGGCTTGAAGTGAGCGTTCTGTCCAAGCCCTAACCTCATCAGTGAGTTGTTCTGCTGTTTTCCCTTCACTGCTAATGGGTTGGCCTATGTGTACTTGAATGGTGCCTGGGTACTTGATGAACTCTTTGTTGATGTAGAAGTGCCCTGAGTTATGAGCAATAGGAAGTACAGGGACACCTGCGTTAATGGCTAGAGCAGCACCACTTCGGGCATAGCGTCCTAGCTTTTTAGGTGGGTTACGAGTGCCTTCAGGGAAGATAAGTACCCAGATTCCCGAGTTCAGGTACTGACTGCCCTGCTCCAACACTTGGGCGCGTGCGTTCTGTTTGTCCCCACGATTAATCGCAATGGGTTTGAGTAAAGAATAGGCCCAACCAAAAAATGGAATCCATAACAGCTCTCGCTTGATAACTTGAGTTTGAGGTGTACAGATCGATTGTAAAAAGAAGGTTTCCCAGGAGCTTTGATGGTTGCTGCTGATTAAGCAGGGTTGATCAGGAATATTATGCTTGCCTGTAATTTCATAGCGAACACCGCAAATAACTTTCAGTAACCAGATAAAGCTGGAAGTCCATGTGGTGATGATGAATCGATAGCGCAGTTCATAGGGTAAAAACAGGCCGATGATAATTCCCAGAGTATTCTGGGCGATCGAGAAGAAAAAGATGATGATATAGAAAATGATCGATCGGATCAGTGCTAACAACATAATGGCAAGGAACCTATAAAATGAATGCTCGTATTATCACTCAAAACAAGTTTTGTATTAATTAGCTTTTGTTAACAGTTGGGGGTGATTACTGTTACAAAGTAGTTTGAGTGGGTGCTGATCAGCGTTCTAGGGAGCGTGATAGTTTCTTATTAGAGGCGGGATTATAGCCGGAAAAATTAGAGTAGTTTATCAATAAAAAAGGACGAATGAGATTTCATTCGTCCTTCTATCGGTTTTCCATAGAGAGAAGGAAAACCCCTTTCGAGCTTGTGAGATGTTATGCCTGAAGCAAAGAAATATCCGCTACTTCAAGGAATAGGTTGCGAAGCTGAGACAACAAGGCCAAACGATTGTTACGAACCGCTTCGTCTTCTGCCATCACCATCACTTGATCAAAGAACTGATCCACTGGCTCACGTAGCTCTGCCAATGTTTGCATGGCTTGCTCATAATTAGACTCAGCAAATACCGGTGCCAGAGTTGAAGACACAGATGCCACCTTCTCTGCCAGTTGCTTCTCAGTCTCTTCCCGAAGCAAAGCATTATCTACCGTTAGCGGAATTGCCTGCTCAGCTTTCGCCAAGATGTTGGATACGCGCTTGTTCGCAGCGGCCAATGCTTGTGCTGCATCCAGCTTGTAGAAAGCGAACACGGCATGTACACGGTTGTTGATGTCCAATGGCTTGGTGATACCACGAGCACGAACAGCCTGGAATACTTCCGCCGGAATGTTTTCGTCCTGATACCAGGCGCTGAAACGATCCAACATATATTCAACCAAGGTAGCTTTGGTGTTTTCTTTCAACGCAACCGGCCATTCGTTGTCGATCGCCCAGTCGATTAACTCACCCAAGTCGAGGTCAATTTTCTTCTCAACCAAGATGCGTAACACGCCCAGAGATGCACGACGTAATGCGAACGGGTCTTTGGTGCCTGTTGGTATCTGGCCCAGGCCAAACAGGCCAACAAGGCTGTCCAGGCGGTCTGCAAGTGCGATAGCTGTACCTGTGTCCGTGGCTGGTAGTTGGTCACCTGCAAAGGCTGGCATATATTGCTCAACCATCGCTGCACAGACATCGGCATGTTCGCCGTCGTTTTGCGCGTAGTATTGACCTGCAAGCCCTTGAAGGTCGGTGAACTCATACACCATTTGAGTAACCAGATCCGTTTTACACAGCTTGGCTGCACGTTCTGCTAACGCCGTGTCACTGCCTGTTGCAGAGGCAATTTTGCTTGCCAAAGAGGCAATACGAGTTGATTTGTCAGCAATACTTCCAAGTTTGTGTACCCAGACAACCGACTTCAGTTTATCAAAGCGGCTTTCGAGTGATTGCTTACGATCGGTGTCCCAGAAGAAGGCCGCATCGGCAAGACGAGGGCGAATTACTTTTTCGTTACCCGCGATCACTTGCGCCGGATCTTTACTTTCGATGTTCGCAATAGTGATGAAGTTAGGCTTCAACTTGCCATTGGCATCGACAACGTGGAAGTATTTTTGATGCTCTTTCATGGAAGAAACCAATGCTTCTGATGGAACATCCAGGAAGCGTTCTTCAAAGTTACCCGCCAGAGCCACAGGCCATTCGTTCAGGGCCGTAACTTCGTCGAGTAAGTCTTCGTCGATAACAGCTTCGCCGCCTAGCTTCTTACCTTCGGCAGTCACCTGCTCTTTGATCAGTTGCTGACGTTCTTCAAAGCTGGCCATCACATAAGCGCCACGTAGCGCTTCTTCGTACGTGGTTGGAGATTCGATATGAATCTCTTCCGGCGCATGGAAGCGGTGACCGCGCGAGGTATTTCCGGCTTTCAGACCCAGAACTTCGCCATCAATGATGTCATTACCGAACAGCATCACTAACCAGTGCACAGGACGTACGAATTCAGTACGGCTTGCACCCCAGCGCATGCGCTTAGGAATCGGTAATTTGTCGAGACTGGTTTGAACAATTGCCGGAAGCAATGCAGTTGTTTCCTGGCCTTTGATGCTCAGTTCGATCATCAATTTGCCATTGTCGCCGGTTTTGATTTCGGACACATCCGCACCAGAGCGCTTGGCAAAGCCTTCGGCGGCTTTGGTTGGATTACCGTTTTCATCAAAGCCAATATTCGCCGGTGGACCATAAACGACTTCGTCTTTGTCTTCCTGTTTTTCAGGAAGGTCTGAAATACGAACGGCCAAGCGACGAGGAGCTGCAAACAATTCGATCTTTGAGCCTTTAAGGTTCGCTTCAGCAAGACCCTGTTCAATGCCATCTGCAAACGCCTGACTAAGACGCTTAAGTGCTTTCGGTGGTAATTCTTCGGTGCCTAGCTCAACTAGGAAATCACGTGTTGCCATTAGTTTTTCTCCTGTTGAGCTTCTTCTTTCGCTTTTGCCGCTTGATACTTTGAAAGCACTTCGTCACGAATGCCTTCTTCAGCTAATGGGAAGCCAAGCTCTGCACGACTATTAAAGTAGGCTTCTGCCACGGATCGAGCCAGCGTACGAACGCGAAGAATATAACCTTGACGTTCCGTTACAGAGATCGCGCCACGAGCATCCAACATGTTGAAGGTGTGAGAGGCTTTCAATACTTGTTCGTAAGCTGGAAGCGCAAGACCGGCCTCAATCAAACGAGCACAGTCTTTTTCGTGTTGATCGAAGGCTTTAAACATGAAGTCAGTATCGGCGTATTCAAAGTTATAGGCTGACATTTCCACTTCGTTTTGATGGAAGACATCGCCGTAAGTCACTTTTGAACCGTCTGGACCATAACACCAAACCAGGTCGAAGATGCTGTCAACGCCTTGCAGGTACATCGCAATACGCTCGAGACCATAGGTGATTTCACCGGTAACCGGATAACATTCCAAGCCACCCACTTGCTGGAAGTAAGTGAACTGAGTTACTTCCATGCCGTTCAACCAAACTTCCCAACCTAAGCCCCAAGCACCCAATGTTGGAGATTCCCAGTTATCTTCCACAAAACGAATGTCGTGGATACTTGGGTCAATGCCCATCATACGAAGGGAATCCAAATAGAGTTCTTGAATATTGCTTGGAGACGGCTTCATCACTACCTGAAACTGGTAGTAGTGTTGAAGACGGTTCGGGTTTTCACCATAACGGCCATCGGTCGGACGACGACATGGTTGGACGTAGGCTGAATTCCACTTTTCCGGGCCAATGGCTCGTAGGAAGGTTGCTGTGTGGAACGTACCCGCTCCAACTTCCATGTCGATAGGCTGGTTAATAACGCAGCCCTGTTGTGACCAGAAATTTTGTAGAGCGGCGATTAAGCCCTGGAAAGTTAATACATCTGGTTCTTGATACGCTGGTTTGGTCACAGAAGACCCCTTAACTGTTCGATCTTTATTATTTCTCCGCAAGTATATGGGGCAGATATGTCATAACGTCGAGTGAGGCGTAGTCACTGATTTCGCCCTGATTTTTATGAAAGATCAGGATGGGTCGCTGCCGGATTCGTTGCGGGAATTGGTTGTTCGCTATACGAATTAAATAAACGAACAATGATAAAGACAAAGCCCCCATCCTTGCAATGGAGAAGCCTGGGTTTATTAAGAAATTCGGGGGGTTCTGTCGAAAATAGTCCTCATAATCATATTAGGTAGCGAATATAAGTAACTTAAAACCCTATCCCTAATCCAATAAGATACTTGTAGTCATGTTGAGAGTCTTGATAGATACCTACTTTAGCGCTAATGAATAAGGCGGAAAGGATGGTTTCTATGCCAACTTGGCTTTCATTTCCTAGCTCTGCGTAGCTGATGCCTGCTCGAAGGTTTCCACCGTATGGCATGTAACCTAATCCCAAAGAAACTTTATGACCTTCTTGACCGAGTTCAAGATCACTGTAGAGGTAAGATAGATGACTAAATACTTCTGGATTTTTAGAATCGGCAACGATTTGTTTTGTGTGCCTTTGATAAAGCGCTAGTCCGATTTTTCCATTGAGGTGGTTTAAATTATCGTAATAAACACCACCCACAGGCATCAGCCCACTATCAGCATGCAAGTTAGGGGTAAAAGAAAGTGCTATTAAACAGGCCGTCAGTATACGTCGTGTCAGTGTATTGATTACGGATAAACGCATTGAGAGCCTTGAATCTATCTTTCCCAAAAGTCAGGAATAAATAACACCAGTACGGTAAAGATTTCCAAACGACCCAGTAGCATGGCGGCGCTTAAAATCCACTTGGCGGCATCGTTAATTTCTCCGTAATTGGCTGCCACTTCGCCTAGGCCAGGACCGAGGTTGTTGATACAGGCGCCAACGGCTGACCAGGCGGTCACCATGTCTAAACCTGTCATCAATAGCATGATTTGCAAGCCAATGAAGGTAATGATGTACACAGAGAAGAAACCCCAAACAGCTTCAATCACGCGATCAGGAACCGGTTTGCGACCAATTTTAATCGGGATAACGGCACTTGGGTGCAGTAGACGACGAATTTCTCGTAAACCTTGTTTAATGACCAGTAGGATACGAATTACTTTCATCCCGCCGCCGGTTGATCCGGCGCAGCCACCCATGAATGCCATGGAAAATAGAAGGAAAGGAAGGTAACTCGGCCAGTTGGAAAAATCATCAATACCAAATCCAGTGGTCGTTGCGACAGAAACCACTTCAAACAAAGCTCTGCTCCAGGCAACACTTTCAGGATAGGCTCTGGTGGCTGCCAGTGTTAAGCCGGTGACCAAGACAGCGCCAAATAGAATGGCTAAAAAGAAACGGGTTTCAGGGTCTTTCCAGTAATAAATAAGGGTATTTCTGCGCCAGGAGAGGAAGTGCAAACTAAAGTTAATAGCGGATACGATCATGAAGAAGACGCAGATTAGCTCGATGGCCTGACTGTCAAAATACCCGATACTCGCATCATGGGTTGAGAAGCCGCCAATCGCGACAGTAGCAAAGCTGTGACAGATCGCGTCAAACGCGCTCATTCCTGCCAGCCAATAGCCCACAGCACAACTGATTGTCAGTGACAGGTAGATATACCATAACGCCTTTGCGGTTTCGGTAATGCGAGGAGTTAGCTTGGAATCCTTCATTGGTCCCGGCGTTTCTGCTCGGTATAACTGCATTCCCCCGATGCCCAGCATAGGCAGGATAGCAACGGCCAATACAATGATACCCATACCGCCCAGCCATTGCAGTTGTTGGCGATAAAATAAGATGGAATGAGGAAGGTCATCAAGGCCAACAATCACTGTGGCCCCTGTTGTGGTTAGACCTGACAGGGATTCGAAAAAGGCATCGGTAAATGAAAGACCGGGGTGGTCAGACAGCATCAGTGGGAAGGCCCCGAACAGCGCCAGTACCAACCAGAACATCAGGGTCACCATGAATCCGTCGCGCACGGACAGTTCTTTGCGATGACGACGCGCAGGATACCAGAGCATAAATCCGGCAATGACGTTAATGCCAAAGGCGATTCCGAAGGATTTCACTCCACCGTCGCCATAGATCAAAGCTACTAAAATGGGGGGCAGCATCGCTAAGCTGAAGATCATCAACAAGATGCCTAAGATTCGCGAAGTCAGCACTAAATGCATAAGTCAGCCTGTGTCTCTTTGTGTTAACGATCTGCTTAGAAGAACATGAACGAAGGTTGGAATAAGCGCTCGACTTCCGGCACTTTTCGTTTATCCACCAGGAACAAGATTACGTGATCGTTTTGTTCGATGACGGTATCGTGGTGGGCGATGATCACTTCTTCATCCCGAACGATGGCGCCGATGGTTGTCCCTTCGGGCAGTTTGATGTCTTCGATGGCGCGGCCGACTACTCTGGAAGAGCGTTTATCGCCATGTGCGATCGCTTCAATCGCCTCTGCTGCACCTCTTCGTAGTGAGTGAGCACTTACTACGTCACCTCGTCGGATTTTACTGAGAACACTGCCGATGGTGCTGTTCTGAGGCGATATCGCTACATCAATGGCACCGCCTTGTACCAGATCAACATAAGCCGGATTGTTGATCAAGGCCATGACTTTTCGGGCGCCAAGACGTTTGGCTAATAAGCATGACATGATGTTGGCTTCGTCTTCATTGGTCAGAGCACAGAACACATCCGTTTCTTCGATATTCTCTTCAAGAAGGAGTTCTTGGTTGGAGGCATCGCCGTGTAAAACAATGGTTTTGTGCAGCGTGTTGGAGAGGTATTCACAACGATCGTAATTACGTTCGATTAATCGGACCCGATACATGTTCTCGATGTCTTTCGCGAGTCGTTCTCCGATGTTACCACCTCCGGCGATGGTAATGCGCTTGTAGGAACCTTCCAGTTCCCGCATTTCACTCATCACATCCCGAATGTGTGAACGGGCTGCAATAAAGAAGATTTCATCGTCTTCCTGGATGATGGTGTCGCCATGCGGAATGATCGGACTGTCTTTTCGGAAAATCGCGGCCACTCGGGTGTCGATGTTGGGCATGTGCTCACGAATGTCTTTCAATTCATGCCCTACCAATGGGCCACCCTTACGGGTTTTGACGGCCACGAGCTGAACTTTCTTATCCGCAAAATCAAGCACCTGAAGTGCGTCCGGGTATTGCAGTAGTCGCTTGACGTGGTTGGTCACCGCTTTTTCAGGACTGATCATGTGATCCACAGGGAAGGCTTCTTTCTTAAACAGCGCTTCCTTGAGGTTGGTGTAGTTGGAGGATCGTACGCGGGCAATTTTGTTGGGGGTTCTGAATAAGGAGTAGGCTACCTGACAGGCCACCATATTGATCTCATCAGAGTTGGTGACGGCAATCAGCATATCCGCATCTTCGGCACCGGCTTGTTTTAATACATTGGGGTGACACCCCATACCCTGAGTGGTGCTGATATCCAGCTTGGATTGAAGATCTTTTAACCGACCCGCGTCGAGATCGACAACGGTAATATCCTTATCTTCACTGGCCAAGGTGGCTGCAAGTGTGCCACCAACCTGACCGGCTCCCAAAATGATGATTTTCATAGGGGTGAATGCCCGGGCTATTAAATTCTTTGTACTGGCTTGGTCTTTCTACACTGTATGATCCAAGCGGCATAAGGGCAAACATTTTACTCAGATTGTTTTCAAAAGAAACAAGGAGATTAGAGGAAACACTCTATTTTCGGCGTCTTGCTGATACTGCTCAGGGTAATGGATACCCTGAGCGATTAGTCTTTGACCAGTTTTGCGTAATAGAAGCCATCGTGGCCGGCGGTTGTTTCGGAGTGTTGTTCCGGTAGAAACTGCCAACCGTGTTCTTGAGCAAAGCCGATAGGAAGCTGTAATGGAACGGATGTGGCATCGTTAGATTGTTTCAGAAAGCGATCAATGACCTGTTCATTCTCCGTCGGTAGAATCGAGCAGGTGGCGTACAGCAAGGTACCGCCTTTTTTGAGTAACGGCCACAAGGCAAGCAATAACTGCAGTTGGGTATCCGCCAGTGCGTTGATGTCTTCCGGTCGGCGAAGGTATTTGATGTCCGGGTGACGTCGAACCACCCCGGTCGCCGAACAAGGAGCGTCCAGCAGGATACGATCAAACGGTTGACCATCCCACCAGGATTCGGTTTGACTGACGTCCCCTGCAATCAATTCGGCGGAAAGGTTCAATCGGCTTAAGTTCTGTTCGACTCGCTTGAGACGGTCTGCTTCCAAATCAATGGCCACCATAGAAGCAAGTTCGGGTTCGGCTTCCAACATTGCACAGGTTTTCCCGCCTGGAGCACAACAGGCATCAAGTACTCGCTGGTTTGATTCAAGCTCGATCAATTGGCTGGCAAATTGGGCTGCGCTGTCTTGAACTGAGAAGGTACCGTCGTCAAATCCGGGCAATTGCGTGATATCCACCGCCTGATTAAGGGTAATGAAGCCGGTCTGGTCAGATCGTTGAAATTCAATGCCGGTTTGAGTGAGTTGATCCGCGTACTCTTCGATAGACGATTTCAGGGGATTCACTCGTAGGGTCACTGCAGGCTGACTGTTACTGGCTTGGTAAACGGCCTCTTTTTGTTCCGGCCAGAATTTTTTTACCCGCTTTGCCAACCAGCCAGGAAACGCACTGTGGAAACAAATGTCGTTATCCAGCGTTTCAAAGATCTTTGCCTGATCCCGTTGATAGTTGCGTAGGACACCGTTAACCAGTGCTTTCGCCCAGGATTTTTTGAGGCTTAACGTTGCGTCTACCGTGTTGTTAATGGCGGCATGATCTGCCGTACGCATGAAATCCAGTTGATAGAGCCCCAACAGAATCAACGCATAGACGTCTTTATCTTTTTCTTTCAGCGGCTTATCTAACAGCTGTTGTGCAATTCTTTCTAAGCGGGGTCCTTGGCGGAAGGTACCCAAGATCAGTTGATGCGCTAAACCTCGTTCCGATGGATCCAGATTGGATAACATAGGTTCCAGCGTCTGGGAGAGGCTGCCCTGCCCTTTCAGGATCGGAGCAATCAGTAGAGCACATTTCGCGAGTAAAGCGTGTTTCATGTCGGCAGGCTCAGGATCAATTAAGCAAACGTGTTTTTCTGGGCGAATAAGTCTTTATTGCCATTCAGGATTTGTTCTGCCGTCATGGCTTTCTTACCTGGCAACTGCAATTTCTCAAGACATACAACGCCGTCTCCGGTCGCCACATATATGCCTTGCTTATCACTTCCGATTACTGTGCCCGCCTCAGCTGAAGTGGTTTGATCCGAGACAGAGGCTTGATGAATGCGAATGTTCTGCTCGTCCATAAAGGTATAAGCGGAAGGCCAAGGAAACAGCCCCCGGACTTTACGAGCGATGTTCTCGGCAGTGTCGCTCCAATCGATCTTACCTTCTTCTTTGGTGAGCTTGTGTGCGTAATTCGCTTGAGCGTCCTCTTGAGGCTCAGCTGTCAAAGCCCCTTCCTTTAGCTGCGCTACAGCGTCCACAAGTAAACTTCCACCTTGTTGTGCGAGCTTGTCATGCAGGCTGGCGCTGGTGTCGGTGTCGAGAATGTCCGTGTAGGCTTTGGCCAACATGTCGCCTGTGTCCAAGCCTACGTCCATTTGCATAATGGTAATGCCGGTTTGCTGATCACCCGCCAAAAGAGCCCGATGAATCGGTGCAGCACCACGCCAACGAGGAAGAATGGATGCGTGAACATTAATGCAACCCAGCCTTGGAGTGTCCAATACCGCTTTCGGAAGAATCAAACCATAGGCGGCAACCACCATTAGATCTGCGTCTAACGCAGCTAACTCGGCTCGATCTGCTTCGTCTTTGAAGTTCAATGGCTGGTATACCGGAATGTCTGCTTCCAATGCCACTTCTTTAACCGGGCTTGGTTTTAACTTATGACCTCGTCCTGCGGGACGATCGGGCTGAGTATAAACCGCAATGACCTCATCCGGGCCTTCCAATAAGGCTTTTAATGATTCAGCCGCAAATTCTGGTGTGCCGGCAAAAATGATTTTTAATGGCTGAGCAGACATGAGATTCCTAAGCGAAGAGTTGATGTTGAATGAATAAACCCTGAAATAAATAAAGCCAAAGAGACTCTTTGGCCAGATTTATCGCGTTCAATGCTGAAACAAGTTAAGAGATTACGCTTTTTTTGCTTGGCGCTTATGCTCTTTTTCCAACTTGCTTTTAATGCGGTTACGCTTCAGTGGAGACAAATAGTCTACGAACAGCTTGCCGTTGAGATGATCCATTTCATGTTGGATACACACCGCCAGTAAACCGGTGGCTTCCATTTCAAAAGGCTCGCCATCGCGACCAATCGCATTGACACGAACGTGTGCAGTACGGGTCACCTCCTCATAGAAACCGGGGACAGATAAGCAGCCCTCCTGCATGGTTTCAGGGTCGCCATTCAACACCTCAACCGATGGATTAATAAAAACCAGCGGTTCATTTTTCTCTTCTGACACATCTATGACTACAATTTGTTTGTGCACATCGACTTGCGTTGCTGCCAAGCCAATGCCTGGTGCGTCGTACATGGTCTCAAACATATCATCGATGATCTGACGGATTTCATCGTTTACATCGTCCACTGGTGTGGCGATGGTGCGTAATCTTTTATCTGGGAATTCTAAAATTGTGAGCTTTGACATAACTAGATTTTAAATTAGGTAGTAAATCTGTAGATTTGGCTGCTAATATTAAGCAATGCCGTAATCTTTCGCGCTATCTGGTTTGGATTAGAAGCTATTTTAGCAAGAACTCTAACAAAAAGCGCTGGTGGCAAAGTATTCATTTGTATGAATCTCATCCACTCGACAACAATAAGGACAATTGAAATGCGAAACAGGCTTCTCACTGTTGCCCTTGGGTGTTTTATTAGCCTATTTGCAATGGCAGCGGATCTGGCTGCGCAAAACCCTTTAAAAGAAGGTCACCCTGATAAATACATAGTGATCAAAGGGGATACACTCTGGGGAATCTCAGAGAAGTTTCTGGACAGCCCCTGGTTGTGGCCTGAGATTTGGCATGTAAACCCTCAAATTGAAAACCCTCACCTGATTTTTCCGGGTGACACTATCGGGCTTGTGTACATAGATGGCAAAACCAAGTTAACGGTATTGCGTCGTGGTGCTCAGGGTCGAACCGTCAAACTAACGCCAACTGCTCGCATTACACCGATTGATACGGCCATTCCTTCCATCCCGATGGATGCGATTGATAGCTTTATCAAGAACAACCGTATTGTCGATGAAAAGCAGCTGTTAAAAGCGCCTTATGTGATTTCAGGTGAAGAAGGTCAGTTGATTGGTGGTAAAGACGATCGTGTTTATGCACGTGGTGTCTTTAATGAGAAACCGTTGAAGCGTTATGGCATCTATCGCGGCGGTCAGCAGTATGTTGATCCGGTTACCAAAGAATTGTTGGGTTATGAAGCGCTCGATATTGGTTCAGCGAAAGTAACTGCCCAAAATAATGATGTTTTGACGCTGTTGTTAACAGATACCAATCAGGACATCCGCATCGGTGACCGCTTGTTGGAAGCTGAAGAAACCAAATTGGAAACGGTTTTCCATCCAAGCAGTCCGGAACAGGAAATTCGTGGTCACATTATCGCTGTTCCAGGTGGTGTTAGTCAGATTGGTCAGTTTGACGTAGTAGTGATCAACAAAGGTGAGCGTGAAAAAATTAAGCCAGGTAACGTGCTAGCGATTTATCGTAAAGGTGCCTTGGTGAAAGATCCGTTTGCTAAGGAAACTGTCGAACTGCCTGCGGAACGTGCAGGTCTGCTGATGATCTTCCGTGTGTTCGATAAAGTAAGTTATGGCTTGGTGCTTCGTTCTAAGCGCGTGCTTTCATTGCTGGATGAAGTGCGTAATCCGTAAGGTCTGATTGATAAGAGATCAGCCGATCAGGACATAAGCTGAACAGCGATCATTCCTAGGAATGACTTTCATAAAAAAACCGAGGATTAACGTCCTCGGTTTTTTTATACCATAAAGAAATTGCTTAGTCTGGAGGATTCACTATCGACTAGCCTAGTTATGGAATGTGGTCGCGCCTATGGATCAAAACCCTCTGCACCCTGAACTTTCTCTAGAGGCTCTTTCCCAAGAGACGGTTTCTCAAGGCTCTGCTTCACAACGTGCTGTTTCTCCAAGTACTATCTCTCAACGAACTTTGGACTGGCTAACGCTGAGCTTAATTCCAGGGCTGTCCAGCCGGACGCTGATTAAATTACGGCAGGTTTATGCTGAGCCTGGCCAGCTCATCTCGGTGATTCGGGACGGTGAGTGGCGGCACCTGCCCTTCCAAAAAGCCGCTAAAGATTGGCTGACGACTCATAGTTCACGTCTGGGTCAGGTGTTTGAGGATCAAATTGAGAAAACCTTAGTCTGGTTAGAAAGTGGAGGCTTCCTACTGGATTGGCAAAGTCCGGAATACCCTTCGATGTTGCAGGAAATCTATGATCCGCCGGTGCTTTTGTATGGATTAGGGCAACCTCATTGTTTACAAGAACACCAGTCATTAGCGATGGTTGGTAGTCGCAAGGCCACTCGATACGGTATTGAACTGGCCAATGAATTTGCCTATCAGTTGGGGCACTTAGGGTGGCAGGTGGTTTCTGGTTTGGCTTTGGGGATTGACGGTGCCGCGCATCAGGGCGCATTACAGGCAGTTCAGGAAGGTGCCTGCGTCTCAACCGTGGCTGTGGTGGCTACTGGCTTGGATCAAACCTACCCTGCCAGCCATCGGCAATTAAAGGAGCAGATCATCGAAAGTGGCTGTGTGATCAGTGAGTATCCGCTGGGCACCCTGCCAAAAGCGAACTTCTTTCCTCGTCGGAATCGGATTATCAGCGGCTTGTGTCATGGCGTGTTGGTGGTTGAAGCCAGTGAAAAGAGTGGTTCTTTGGTGTCGGCCCGATGTGCTCTGGAGCAAAACCGTGATGTATTTGCGATTCCTGGTGCATTAAATAACCCTCAGGCGGTGGGATGTCATAGCCTTATTCAACAAGGCGCAAAGCTGGTGACCTGTGTTGAAGATATTTTGGAAGAATACACAACGACCTCTACTCCTCAGTCTCCAAAAGCTGCTGTAAATCTGAAGAAGGCAATCCCGAAGGTAGCTCAGGGCGTCGTTTCTTCTCAGCCGGATCTGTTGGACGATCGCTCTCAGAGTGCGGCTCACAATCCTTTACCTTCGGATTCTCTGGAGTCTCAGGACCCCGTCCTGGCGGCCATCGGGAATCACATCGCCACAGCGGATGAATTGATCATCAGAACCGGGTTAACCTGGCCCGAGCTAAGTCAGAAACTGTTAACGCTTGAGTTGGCGGGATTGATTCTTTCAACTCAGGGTGGTTATTCGTTGAAAACCAACTAATTTTTTTATGTAGGCTTGCAGCTTGCTTCTGGTCATCGGACAATGCGATCCCGATTAATAAGCGTCAGAACCAAGGTTCTGGCGAATGTGTTGGCTTCTTTAACTTCTCGGTGAGAAAGACGTTATGTATGTATCTCCTGTTCATTTGGGACTGGCTGCAAGAGCCATTGAGAATGGTGGTGTGATTGCCTATCCAACCGAAGCGGTCTGGGGGCTTGGATGTGATCCCTGGAACGATCAGGCTGTGCTGAAGGTACTGCAAATGAAACAGCGGCCTTGGCAGAAGGGACTGATTTTGGTGGCGTCCGATATGATGCAGGTCGCGCCACTGTTGGATCATCTGACCAAAACACAGTTGTCCAAGTTAGAGATGAGTTGGCCGGGGCCTGTCACCTGGGTATTGCCTGATCCTGAAGGCTGGGTTCCTGAGTGGAGTCGTGGTGAGCATGCTTCGGTGGCAATTCGGGTATCGGCACATCCTTTAATTCAACAGCTGTGTGCTCGCATCGGCCGACCTATTATTTCGACCTCTGCTAACCTGGCTGGTCGGGAGCCTGCAAGAACCAAACAGCAGTTAGACGCTCGTCTATACCATTATCTGGATTATGTGATGCCCGGTGAAACGCAGGGGTTGTCGCAACCGTCGGTGATTCGGGATGTGTTAACCGATCAAGTGTACCGGGCTTAATTCAGGACACTGTTCGCTCAGTATCTTCTCTAGACTAAGCATCCGAACACCGAGGATGCTTTTACAACGCGGTTCTGCAGAGTTCTTTTTCTGCGAGGGTTTGCGTACACTAGTTTCAATTTTAATAAATAGACCACCTTTGGGAGTACAACATGACCGATATGGTATCGCGTGTTAAAGAGTTCTTGCTGGATCTACAGGATCGCATCTGTGCTGGATTGGAAGCAGAAGATGGGCAAGCAAAGTTTCAGGAGGAAACCTGGACTCGTGAACAAGGTGGTGGCGGTCGTACTCGGGTTATTGCGGATGGCGCGGTCATCGAGAAAGGCGGCGTAAACTTTTCTCATGTCTTTGGCACTCAGTTGCCAGCGTCGGCTACTGCAAATCGTCCTGAATTGGCAGGCCGCAGTTTTCAGGCGTTGGGTGTGTCATTGGTTATTCATCCGAACAACCCGTATGTACCTACCTCTCACGCCAATGTCCGTTTTTTCATTGCTGAAAAAGAAGGTGAAGAACCGGTCTGGTGGTTTGGCGGAGGTTATGATCTGACGCCGTATTACGGAAATAAAGAGGACTGCCAGTTCTGGCATCAAACGGCTAAAGACGCGTGTGCGTCTTTCGGAGACGAGGTCTATCCAAAATACAAGAAATGGTGCGATGAGTACTTCT
The DNA here is from genome assembly GCF_030159995.1 of Litoribrevibacter albus. Taxonomy (NCBI): domain Bacteria; kingdom Pseudomonadati; phylum Pseudomonadota; class Gammaproteobacteria; order Oceanospirillales; family Oceanospirillaceae; genus Litoribrevibacter; species Litoribrevibacter albus. The sequence continues at coordinate 589,313 of NZ_BSNM01000016.1, forward strand.
ATCTGAAGCACCGTGATGAGCCGCGTGGTGTCGGTGGCTTGTTCTTCGATGACCTGAATGAATGGGGCTTCGATAAGAGCTTTGCGTTCATGCAGGCTGTGGGCAACAGCTACATAGAAGCGTACCGTCCTATCGTTGCGCGACGTAAAGACACGCCTTACGGAGAGCGCCAACGTAAGTTCCAATGCTATCGTCGTGGCCGTTACGTGGAGTTCAATCTGGTTTATGACCGAGGCACTATCTTTGGATTGCAGACCGGTGGCCGTACTGAATCCATTTTGATGTCTTTGCCACCCATCGTACATTGGGATTACAACTGGCAGCCGGAATCCGGTACGGAAGAAGCCGAATTGTACGAGGTGTATTTGAAAGATCAGGACTGGGTTTAGATTCCCAAGCGCGAGTAAGGCAGTTGAATGAGTAATAAAGACGTATACGCAGTGATCGGTTCACCGATCAAGCACAGTAAATCGCCCTGGATTCACACCCTGTTTGCCGAAGTGACTCAGGAACCGGTGGAATATAAAGCGGTGTTGGGAAATGAGCAGGACTTTGCCGGATCGGTGGATGCGTTCAGAGCCGAAGGTGGCTTAGGTTTGAACGTAACGGTTCCGTTCAAGCAAGATGCGTTCAATTACGCGACGGAACATTCAGAGCGTGCTAAACGAGCTGGTGCGGTGAATACCCTGGTGTTCCGTGAGGATGGCAGCGTGCTTGCCGACAATACCGATGGAGTTGGTATTGTTCGGGACATTACCAAAAACCACGGCTTTAATATTCAAGGCCAGCGGGTTTTGATCCTGGGGGCCGGAGGTGCGGTACGAGGCATTCTCGAACCTTTGCTGAGTGAACAGCCTTCAGCAGTGGTGATTGCTAACCGAACTGTCAGTAAGGCAGAGGAACTGGCTCAGGACTTCGCTGACTTGGGCTCCGTATCGGCCTGTGGTTTTGTGGATGTTGAAGGTGCGTTTGATTTAATCATCAATGGCACATCCGCCAGCTTGTCCGGTGAACTGCCTCCGGTACCTGAAACCGTGATTCAATCGTCTACCGTATGTTACGACATGATGTACGGCGCCGAGATGACGGTGTTTAATCAGTGGGCGCAAAAACAAGGCGCCAGTCAGGTAATTGATGGTTTGGGGATGTTGGTTGAGCAAGCCGCTGAGTCTTTCTTTATCTGGCGAGGTGTTCGCCCTGACACCACGCCAGTGTTAACGGCGTTAAGAGACAGCCTGAAACAGGGTTGATTGTTTTTAACGCAGGTTCTCTGGCTAACGTATGTTTTCAATAAGAAATGTCTGCCGTTAGCCGGATACACTGAGGAATTAGTCACCTTGATTTGATGAGCCAAGACGGCACTTCTACACTGAAAGAATGTCTTGTGCTTGTAACATTAAATCAATGCGTGAGTGAGCTCAGAGTGGACCTCAAAGCCCATCAGGAAATCGTCCTTCAGCTACTTTTAGCGATTCTTATTTTGGCTTGTTCACGCGCTGGCTTTGCTGAGCCTTTCCTTATTGTCGGTACGCCGGAAGAACCTTTTAAAATGGAGACCTCCGAGAGCATACAGGGCATTGATGTCGATGTGATATCTGAGGTCATGGCGCAACTCGGTGTCGAGTATGACATTCAATTAATTGCCTCCGGTGCCCGAATTATTCGTGAAGCCCAGCAAGGACGAATTGATATGGTACTGAGCTTTTCGTTCAAAGAACCTCGTACTGACTATCTGGTCTATCCCGAGCAGTCTTATAAAGACGTTTCCTGGAACTTCTTCTATCACGAAGACAACTTCGGGCGCTTTCATTACGATCAATTAAGTGATTTGAAGGGGCTTAAGGTGGGCGCTGTGAATGCCTGGGCCTACACCCCGGAATTTTGGCACGCACCCTTCAAGATTGAAGAAGTCAGTAAACACACCTTGTTGTTAGATATGCTATTACATAAGCGGATAGATCTGGCCCCAATGAATCTGGTCGAAACCCGCTATCGCCTCAAACAGCGAGGTTTATCCAACACCTTGCTTTATTTGCCAACTCCGTTGATCAGTCGGCCGTATTTCAATGCGTTTGTGAAATTTTCCAAACACCCCATGATGAAACGTGTTCAGGCTGGGTACGATCAGATCATTCGTCAAATGCGTGAGGATGGTCGAATCAACGAGATTTATTCAGCCTATTTGGGTGAGGTGCCGACGCGAGAGTAGCTCTGAGTTACGACTTTTTGATTGGCTTTAACAAAACTTTCACAAAACCTTCTTATTCTGCGCGCTGACTGACATTCAGACTTTGGACTGATTCTTTCGGTGGTTGCAGTTTTTTGGATACCTCATCAGAGGTATCGGGAAAGAATCAGCGGTAGTTCAATAGCATTCTGTTTGTCGAATTCTGGGAACCATGATTGTTTTGAGGCATTCGATGAGAAACATCCAATCACTTTCGTTAACTCACTTTATCATCTGGACATCCACCGCTTGTGTTTGGGTGCTTTGCCAGATTGCCTTGTTGCTAACCAGTACCAATGTAAATGCACAGCAAGCCTTGCTGGCCTCTGTCTCTCAGTTGGACTTACACCAGTTGCCTGATAACACCGAAACCTGGATTCACATGCAGGGCTCCAACACGGTGGGTGAACGCTTAACCCCGTCCATTGCGGTGGATTTTATGCGTTCTAAAGGCATTGAAAATATCTCCATCACCACAGGTCGTGATCAATACGACAAATACATCAAAGGCGTCAATCCTCAGACGGGGAACTATGTTCAGATTCGTATTGAGTCCTATGGTTCGAGCACCGGCTTCAAAGGGTTGATGAAGGGTACCGCAGACGTTGGTGCATCGTCCCGTCCAATTAAAATGAAAGAAGTCGATAAGCTGAAAAAACTCGGCAACATGCTTTCGAAAGAAGCGGAGCACGTCATTGGCATCGATGGTTTGGCGATCATTGTTCATCCTTCGAATCCCATTAATTCATTGACGGTGGAACAGATTGCACAGTTGTTCAGCGGAGAAATTACCGATTGGTCTGACGTTGGCGGAACCCCGGGCCCAGTAACCATTCATGCCCGTGATAATGAATCGGGAACATGGGATACCTTCAAAAACCTGGTTTTGGCAAAGAAACACAAATTGAGTGCTGACGCAAAACGTTATGTATCGAACGATGAGCTGTCCAGACAAGTCTCTCAAGACCCAACAGCCATCGGCTTTTCCGGATTGAGTTCTGTGGCGAAGAGCAAGCTATTGGCGGTTGCGGATGGTGAAGGGTCGCCAGCTATGTACCCTACCCGGCTGACAGTGGGAACGGAGGATTATCCGTTAGCGCGTCGTTTGTTCTTATATACACCTCCGGCGACAATCAAGCCGATCGTGAATGAATTCCTGCAATTTGCGTTGGGTGAACAAGGACAGTCGCTGGTGGATGAAATTGGTTACGTGTCACTGAATGTTCAGCAACACCAGTTGAATGTGGCGGATGATTTACCTGATTACTATCGCAAAGCGGTGGACGGGGCGGATCGTTTATCGATGAATTTCCGTTTCAAGCACGGCAAGGCGCAATTGGATAACAAAGCTTATGCAGACATTCAGCGCTTGGTGGATTTCATGACCGAGGAAGAACACAAGAACCGAAGTGTGGTTTTGGTGGGCGCATCTGATCCGCGTTTGAAGAATGAATATGCGGTGTTGCTGTCCAAGCTCAGAGCCAAGGTCGTACGCCGTGAGTTGATCAAGCAAGGCATTCCTCGCAGTCGTATTTTGACAGTAGCCAATGGTGCTTTGATGCAAGTAGCAGGCAATGAGTCGTTAACGCAACGGATCAAAAACCGTCGTGTTGAAGTGTGGTTACAGTAAGCCCTCTAGGCAAAAACAGACGTCTTACAAAACGCACCTTCGGGTGCGTTTTGTCGTTCAGAGGTATTTTAATTTAGAGGTGATGCATTATGAGCATTTTTCATAAAAAGCGTTTTCCATGAAGAACATTTTCTATGAAGGACGTTTTCTATGAAGAACGTACGTTAGCTCTCTTCCAAATACTCGTTTTTCAGTTTCACGTAATTACCGGCGGTGTATTTTAAATAGTGAAATTCACTGTCTTTCAGTGGCCTGACTGTTTTTGCCGGGCGACCCATGTAGAGATAACCCGATTCCAGCACCTTTCCTCCGGGCACCAGACTGCCCGCACCGATAATGACATCGTCTTCGACCACGGTGCCATCCATAATCACTGAATCCATACCCACCAAAATACGGTTTCCGAGCGTACAGCCATGCAGTAAAACTCGATGCCCCAGGGTTACATCATCACCGATGTTCAGTGGGTGCCCGTCGGGGTTGTAATCACTGGCGTGGGTAATATGCAGTACTGAGGCATCCTGTATGCTGGTGCGGTTACCTATAGTGATAGCGTGCATATCGCCACGAATAACGGCTGTCGGCCAGACCGAACAATCATCGCCCAGAGTGACATTGCCAATGACCTGAGCACTTGGATCAATCCAGCATTTGGAGCCAAATTTAGGTGTCCAGGTTTTGAAAGAGCGAATGTTGTTTACTGTGGTAACAAGAAAATCCGTTGTCATGAGTCACCGCTTGCGACAGTCATCGTCGTCAGATTTAGGAATTAAATACACCAAGAACAAATACACCATCATACTGGCGATGAAGGCAACCAGTAAGAAAACGGAGAACTGCCGCTTAGTTTCGGAAAAGTCGGCTTGGTCTATCACCTGAGCCAATGAGTAATTGGTATTGGGAATTGGGCCAAAGAATACGGTTTGAGTATTACCGTCTATGCGTATGGTTTGCTGGCCGGTTTTCCCTGCCACCATGTTTCTGCCGAGGCTTTTTAACTCATCCCCCTGTTCCGCCAGGATATTGTGGAGGGTGACAGAGGCCTCATTGATTTTGTTCTTAACGATATTTCCCTGCTTATCCCTGATTACCTGAATGACTTTGTCTGGATTCCAGTGATACCAATAATTTCCATCCTTGGACACCAGCATGAAGCGCGAGGGTGATTTAGGATAGTTGGTTTGGATTTTATCAATCAGCTCAGTGATCTTTTCCCAGGAAATACTGCCGGCAATCAGTCCGACCACTTCCCCCTGGCGATGAATACTGGAGGTGACCAATACTTGTTTTATCCCGGTTGTGTAGGAAATCATCGGATTCGACACATAATCGACTTGTTGATGTTGGGTATTATGACCAACGGTGATGCGCCAATAGTCCCGTTGAGCAATGCTTTTCAGTTCGGCATCCGGGGAGGTGTCATCAAAGCTGCTCAAGTCTTCCAGGAAAGGGTTGCCCGTGGCCGTGGTGTAGTAATGGCTGGACGGCAGGCCCAAAACAAATTTCTCAAAATCCTTATGTTCGCTGGTTAACCTTGATGCTAACAAAGGCTCTATTTCGGGCCAGTGCATACTCTGTAACGTCGGAAGATCGGCCAGTAACCGAACTTCTGATTTTCTGGATTGAATAAAGCTGGCGATTTCTGTGGAAGCGGAATGAAGACGATCCTGATATTTGAGAATTTGTTGTTCGTCCAGAATAGGCAAAAGCAAAGAACGAATCATAAGCAGCCCTGCTGCGACCGCTGCAAGGTGAGCAAGAATGAACCGGGTGGGCTTTGTTCGTTTGGGTTTGGACATGACACTGTGGCGCTTTGTGATCATTATTATTTAGAGTGTAGCAATTTTAGTGCTGCTTATCGGCGTATGGGTTTGAAGCATGAGCAGATTTTTGGGGCCCGAGCCGTTCAATGGTTTGATTAATGGATCGCTTAATCTCTACGATTTCCTGAGGGCCATCAAGGGGAATCGGGGTAAACTGCTCATCCTCTGACTTTTCTTCCAGTGTTTTACTGAGTTGCATTAGAGGTTTGGACAGTTTCTCTGTTAACCACAGCACCAAGGTTACAATGATCAGTAAGGTGATGATGGTAAGAACAAGGAAAATCATTTGGAGGGTGTCTGAGGAAGAGGTAACTGCCGACTTATCCACGTAGGCCGCGATAGAGTAACCGGCATTCTTGATCGGAGCATAGAAGAGATAACCGTCCATATTTAAATGTTCATCTTTGATGTAGTCAGAGCCAGAGACCCCAGCGACCATCTTATTGCCGATGTTACTGAGCTGAACATTCGGCTCTTTAAGGATGTTTCGGATCGTTGTACTGTGCTCGCCAATGTCATCCTTGATCAGTTTACCTTCTTGGATATCTAGGCGAATGATTCTGTCCGGGTCCCAGTGATACCAATAGATGCCGTTACGGGCAATCATCATGAAACGGGTGTGGGATGGAAATTCATCGAGGATCTGATTCTTGGTGTCAGCGACTAAATTGTTGATGGTATCCCAAGGGAGCGCTCCACCAATCAGTCCAACCAACTCTTGCTTTTCATTTAAAATGGAGGAGGCAACCACCACCTGCTTTACACCTGTGGTGTAAGAAATCATCGGATTGGACACATAGGTCACGTCTTGTTTTTGTTTATTTTTCCCTATGGTTTGTTTCCAGTAATCCCGTTTTCTGATGTGTTTTAGCCGCGCATTGGGCGAGGCATCGTCAAAGGTTCGTAATCCCTGTTGATGAGGGTTTCCTCCCGAGGTGTTATAGAAGTAGCCTTCCGGCGTTCCTATGATAAATTTCTCATAAATTTGATTTTGGTGGCTGAGTTTATCCATCAAGAACGGACGCATTTTTGCGAAGTCCATTGAGCGAACGTCTTTCTGTTCAGAATAGAGAGTAATTTCCGCCATCCGGGTGGTAAAGAAACGGTTAATGGACTCAGCGCCTTTTTCAATTGTGGCAACCATCGCACGTCGTTTTAACGAGTGGGTTTCCTCTGCGCCTTGATATAACGCGATCGACATCACCAGAATTAAGGGGATGAGTGATGTGGCTAAAAAGCTGAACAGTAGTTGAGAGCGGATTGTCATTATGATTATAGTGCTAGTGAAAAAGAAACTTTCAGATCTAGTATAGACTCAAACAGGCTATACATTGCCAAATTAAAGCGAAAGTCTCTATTGAAATGCGAACAGTTTGATACCATCTAATGTTTTAGATTCTTTCATCTGGGTCACGCTGTGCCGGGGTATCCACACTTCCAGCATATTGTTTCTAGGTTATAAGCAAGTTAACACGAGCAGGTTATAAATAAAGTTATGTCGAATCCAACGAATCCGTTATTACAAAACCCTGAACTGCCTCAATTTTCGGAAATCAAACCGGCGCACGTACAACCGGCCATTCAACAGCTGATTGAAACCAATGAAAAGAACATCGATGACTTGCTTCAACAGCTGGCTGATGTGACCTGGGACAGCCTGATTGCGACCTCGGATGAGTGGGATGACGTTCTGAGCAAAGCCTGGTCGCCAGTGAGCCACATGAACTCGGTGGTGAACAGCGATGAATTGCGTGATGCCTACAATGCCTGCTTACCGTTATTGTCTGAGTACTCTACCAAGTTAGGCCAGAACCAGACGTTGTTCCAGGCCTACAAAGCGTTATCCGAAAGTGAGCAATTTGCATCGCTGGATACCGCCCAAAAACAAGTGGTGAGCAATGCCTTACGGGATTTCCACCTGTCGGGTGTGGATCTGCCAGAAGAGAAGAAACAACGCTTTTCCGAATTGAAAAAGCAACTGTCTGAACTGACCAGTAAGTTCTCTGAAAACGTGCTGGATGCCACCCATGCCTGGTCTAAGTTAATTTCAGACGTATCTGAGTTGGCGGGCGTACCTGAGTCGGCCTTGGGGTTGATGAAGCAACAAGCGGAGCAAGCGGGCGAAGAAGGTTACCGTCTGACCTTAGACATCCCGGTCTATCTTCCGGTGATGACCTATTGTGAAAATCAGGCGTTGCGGAAAGAAATGTACACCGCCTATGCCACCAAAGCTTCCGATCAAGGGCCGAACGCGGGTGAGTACGACAATACCAGCATCATGTATGACGTTCTGAAATGTCGTAAAGAACTGGCTCAGTTGTTGGGCTTTAACAGCTACGCGGAGCGCTCATTAGCCACCAAGATGGCGGAAAACACCGATCAGGTGGTGGAATTCCTGTTTGATCTGGCTGAGAAGTCCAAACCGGTTGCTGAAAAAGAATTGGAAGAATTGAAGACCTTCGCCAAAGAGAACTTCGGTGTTGAAGAGATGAACCCTTGGGATGTGGGCTTCTATGGCGAGAAACTGAAGCATGCGCGCTACGAAATCAGTCAGGAGCAATTACGTCCGTACTTCCCGTTCCCGAAAGTAGTCTCTGGCATGTTTGAACTGGTTCAGCGCTTGTATGGCATTACCGTTGTTGAAATCACTGAGTTTGATCGCTGGCACGACCAGGTTCACTTCTATGAAATTCAAAAAGAAGGCGAGGCCATCGCGCGTTTCTATCTGGACCCTTACGCCCGTGCGAAAAAACGCGGTGGCGCCTGGATGGATGAATGTCGTGTTCGCCGCCTGCGTCAGGACGGTTCTCTGCAACTGCCGGTGGCTTATCTGGTGTGTAACTTCACACCGCCCGTGGGCGATCAACCCGCGTTGTTGACACACGATGAGGTCACCACCCTCTTCCACGAATTCGGTCACGGCCTGCATCATATGCTGACTCAGATTAATTACTCTGCGGTATCAGGCATTAATGGTGTCGCTTGGGATGCGGTGGAGCTGCCATCTCAATTCATGGAGAACTTCTGCTGGGAAGAAGAAGTGCTGGACTTTATCTCCGGGCATTTTGAAACGGGTGAACCGCTGCCGAAGTCTTTACTCGAAAAAATGTTAGCGGCGAAGAACTTCCAGTCAGGCATGCAGATGGTACGTCAGTTGGAGTTCAGCCTGTTCGATTTCATTCTGCACCGTGACTTCGATGAGAACACCGACATTCTTAACATCTTGAATGAGGTGCGTGAGAAGGTTGCAGTGATTGTCCCGCCGGAATGGCATCGTTTCCCGCACAGTTTCAGCCATATTTTTGCGGGTGGCTATGCGGCCGGTTACTACAGCTACAAGTGGGCAGAAGTGTTGTCAGCCGATGCCTTCAGTCGATTTGAAGAGGAAGGACTGTTCAATGCGGAAGTCGGTCATTCGTTCTTGAATAACATCCTTGAGAAAGGCGGATCGAGCGAGCCGATGGCGTTGTTTGTGGCCTTCCGTGGTCGTAAGCCAACGGTGGATGCGTTATTACGTCACTCAGGGATCACGGCTTAATCCAGAGAGTTGATCTTAAAAGGCGATGGTTAACCATCGCCTTTTTTGTGGCTTCCAGGATCGTGTTTCCAAACATGGTATAATGATCGACGCTTGCTTATGTCGAATTCCTTGGGGTTCGTTACACTGATAGTAGAGTGTCCTTGAAATTAATTAGAGAGAATTATGAAGAAGCGCTTTATCGCCGGTGCGGTTTGTCCTCGCTGTAGTGAAATGGACAAAATTGTGATGTTCACCAACGATGAGGGTGTTCAGAGCAAAGAATGTGTGGCCTGTGGTTTCTCGGAAACCATGAAGGATCTGGAGCAGCAACAAGAGCTGGCGACGCGCGTGACGCCGGAGCAAGAAGCGGTACGTGACGAAGAAGTTCAGGTATTGCAGTTCCATTCCAATCCCCAGTCCAAACATTAATTCCTTCCGAGACGGCAAGGTCGCTTTTGACATTGACCTTGTCGGTTCTCACATCACGTCTGCCTACCAACTTGTTTTACTCTGTTTCCATCACTTAGGAGATGGTTATGAAACAAGAGATTCTAGGCAAGCAAGTACATTATGTGGTTCAAGGATCGGGCGATCCGATGTTGTTCATTCATGGCAACCCTGACACCTCGCATATGTGGCATCGACTCATTAATGAATTGAAGGGTGAGTTTCGTTGTATTGCGCCGGATCTTCCGGGCTATGGTGAGTCTGATGTGCTGGATGGCTTTGATTACTCTCTGGAACAGCAAGCCGAGTACATTGAACGCTTTGTAGCGTCGTTGGAGTTGGATCAGAAAGTCCACCTGGTGGTGCATGATGTTGGCGGATTCTTTGGGTTGGCTTGGGCCGTTACTTATCCGGAACGCATTCGCTCGATTACGGTATTCAATACGGCGTTCACTCCTCAGTACCGCTGGCATAAGCTGGGACGGGTTTGGCGTACTCCGTTGTTGGGTGAGTTCAGCCTAAAGGCGATGAGCAAAGGGGCGTTTATTGCCAGTATTCGTGGCGCTGCACCCAAGTATCCGAAAGAAGACATCATTGCCAGTTTCGATCAATTAACCAAACGTACACACAAGAGTTTGCTGAAACTCTATCGTGCGATGTCGCCTCGTAAATTCAAAGGCTGGGATCAACGACTGCAAGCGCTCAGTCAGCGAGTGCCGGTGCAGGTGTTGTGGGGAGGCAATGACCCTTACATCAAACGTTTCATTGCTCATACCTTTGGGACAAACCAGGTACATTTTTTTGAAGAGAACAGTCATTGGTTACCTGCTGAGCAGCCTGTGCAATCAGCACAATTGATTCGTCGCTTCGTTGCTGACCTTTCTGTTGCTGAACCGTTCGTTGCAGATCAGCAAACTAATGCCTCTGCTTCAGAACCAGCGGCGGTGCTTTGAGTAGTGGCCACTGATCAACCCCATGCCTAAGCTGCGGCTAAACATGAACAGCATCATGCCAAGCCATAATCCGTGGTTGGCCTGTTCA